>DIUK01000143.1 GCA_002422995.1 Rhodocyclaceae bacterium UBA6160 | reverse complement strand
CTTCGTCAAGCGACCAGAGCAGCATGATTACCCTCACAAGTCACACGAGCAATGGCGTTGCGAATAAAAGCGATCCGTTGCAATTCCGTTTCAGTTATGCGAAGTAAATAAACCGCACCAGCACGAAACAGCACCCGCCAAGGTGATTGATAAGTCTCTCCGGTATCACGATCAATCCAGCCGCCGCCGCCGCCCTTGTTGCGGAAAACCTTTTGACCGATCTTGATCAGTTCCCGCAGCCAGCTAGGGCGCGCCCACCAGCGAGCCTCGTCAAGCGCTTCACCAACAAGGCCACCCACGCCATACATCCGGGCACCTTTTGGAAGACGATATGACTCACCGCCTTTGCTCACATACTTGGCGATATACCCAACCGCATCACGCGCCCATTCCATTTTTGTCGAGCCATGAGGCCACCAGCCGCGCACATCAAGCATGGGAAGTTTGACGCCACGCGGAAGCCACACCAGTAAGTGATAATGAACACAGTGAAATTCCGGTTGCCGCAGCTTGCGAAATTCTTGAATCTCGGCAACCCATACGCAGCGGTATGCAACCCCGCGCCTTTTCAGCCATTGACGGATAAGCCGAATGCAATCCGACACGTGGCGGCCTTCCCACTCGACACCCGAACGATAAGTCAGGGTCAACATGGCCACACGCGACATAGGCACCTGGCCAACTTGAAGCCGCGCCCCGGTCAGGACACGGCAGCGCATCCGCTTTATTCTGTTCTGGAAAGGATCAACAAGAATGGGTTCATCTTGCAACGTTCCACTTGTTGAAGAAGAGACAAGCCCAAGGCCGACGCTGCGCGTCTGGCTCCCGCCGCCTGCGGCGTTCGGCTGGCTGTCCGTCCTCGTTCGTTCCTCACTGCGGGCGGGCAGGCAGGCGACCGGCGCAAGCTTGCGGGCGGCCGGTTGCTGCCAGTCAGCATCGCCATGAATGGTCGACGAAGAAAATAAAGCCGTTCCCGGCTCTGGAAATGAAAAAGACACTGCGACAACTCCTTTTATAGGAGTCGTGAGCAGTGCCCTTATTTGTGCGGACTACCTCTTTTTACGTCCGGCCCATCGACTTTCACCGGCTCATCAACAATACGTAAGGTAGCTTGACTTCCTTCCTCCGAGGCACCTTGCCAACTGCGCTCTACGACAAATCAATAATTTAAAACTACGCTGCCAATCTACATGAAGAAGAAAATTGCTGTCAAGCATTTTCTGACCCAGCTGGGCATAATTCTGCTAAACCGGACTGATCTGCGCTATACCGTTGCATCTATACAACACAGGCCAGCATTGCCATGATTGCGGGGCGCTGCCCCACACCCCGCGCTCGCCGCGAGGCAGCCGGTGGGGGTGAAGCTTCCCCACCAGCAGCCCTGAGCGTATTGGATTATTTGCGGCGTCAAGGGCGCGAATGTCCGCTAACCAGCATCGGTATAAGCGACCAGCAGCGCTCCGAAAGACCGGCGTCTATGCGGTGGCCGTGTGCTCCGGACATTCGACCCTTGACACCTCAAATAATCCGTGTTGCTCTTTCTCTCGACGTTCCACACGATCAACATACTCGCCAACAATCAAGGCCGCCAAAGTCGCCGCCGTGACGCCACGAGGTCGAGAAATTGATTCCAAACGCGCCGCCATGTCAGGCGACAATTTCACCCGCAAGGGAACCGTTCGACGGATATACTCTTTGTTTTGCGTAACCATTTCGTAACCACCTCCAGAAAAATTGAGTCAATTAAAGGCATTTTGCGNNCACCGTCGGGGTGTAGCTCAGCCTGGTAGAGTACTGCGTTCGGGACGCAGGAGTCGGAGGTTCGAATCCTCTCACCCCGACCATACGCTTCACGCATAGTGAGTAAACTGTGGTCAAAATAGTTCTTTTCTTGTTGGTAGTTGGCTATTTTGTTTTTTATGTTACGGCCAAAAGCCGTCGTTCAAAAGCTGATGAAATCCAAGCTAAAGACACTAAAGACNNATCCGAGTTGATGGTTCGTTGCGCCTATTGCGGCCTTTGTTTGCCACATTCCGAGGCGTTAGTCAGTGCGGAGTCTGCTCAAGCATACTGTTGTGAGGCGCACAGAGCACAAGGCATGCAGCCGTGAACAGTGGGTTCGTTCCTGTGATTCGCCAGCCTACGCTGCCATCATTTTGGCGTTCACTTTTATATTTTTCCATTTATCGTGGTTTTGTTGCGCTATTTTTTTTGGGCGCAGTGCTGATTTTTGGAGACGCTGTGAGCTTGGGGGTACAAAGCCCAACGTTATTTCGTTGGATTGCTATTGCTTATCTTGCAG
The DNA here is from genome assembly GCA_002422995.1 of Rhodocyclaceae bacterium UBA6160. Lineage (GTDB taxonomy): Bacteria > Pseudomonadota > Gammaproteobacteria > Burkholderiales > Rhodocyclaceae > Rugosibacter. Next base: position 5,136 of record DIUK01000143.1, on the reverse strand, counting down.
TGTCTGTATTTTTCTTGCTCGCACAAGTTCGCTATCGTCAGCACTTTGATATTCAGCTGACGGGTCAGGTGATTGTCGATATTTTAGCCTTAACACTGATGATGTTTGCCAGTGGTGGTCAAAAAAGCGGCATTGCGATGTTATTGCTGGTGGTAGTCTCAGGTGCAGGTCTGGTCGGCCAAGGGAGAATGGTCTTGTTTTACGCAGCCCTAGCCTCTGTGGCGGTGCTGCTTGAAGAGAGCTGGTGGGCTTTAGTGATTGATAGCACGCCGGCTGATTTTTTTACTGCAGGTATTACTTCCCTCGCATTTTTTGCAGCCGCGATTGCTGCACGCTTGTTAGCCAGGCGAGTTGTTAGTAATGAACTTTTAGCGATTGACCGAGGGCAACAGCTTGATGCACAGCTGAAAATGAGTGAGCAGATTATTCACGACATGGAGGGTGGGGTTTTAGTGGTTAGCGCTGAAGGTGAAATCCAGATGTCTAACCCGCAAGCGCGATTTCTCCTTGGCCTCCCCTTCGATGGGTTATCGCACACCTTGCCACAGACTGTGCGAGACCGATTGAATGTATGGCAGGTTAGCCACGCAGAAACTGCTGAAACGCTTTTTTTTCATACAACTAACCGTCAATTGCGTTTTCGCTATATCCCTTCATCGCGAATGCTGGATGATGCTTTGTTGTATGTCGAAGATTTAGAAAAATTGAACTTGCATGTTCAGCATCAAAAACTAGCAGCTTTAGGGCGTCTGGCCGCGAACATGGCGCATGAGATACGCAATCCGTTGGCGGCGATTAGTCATGCAGCAGAGTTATTGGCGGAGGATCGCACGGATGCATTCCGTTATCGGTTAGCCACGATTGTTCATGACAATACATTACGATTGAATCGACTAGTGACCGAGGTGCTCGAACTTGGGCGTCGTGATCAAACATCACGAGAGCTGATCGACTGGAATAATTTCATCGATCGATTGATGGAGGAGATCATCTTGCACAATGCTTCCGCAGCAACCCGTATAACAATCACTACACCGTCTCAGGTGAGGGTATGGTTTGACCCCGGTCATTTACACCGAGTGCTATGGAATTTGCTAACCAATGCCTTGCGATACGGAAGTGAAAAAAAGGGTGCTGTGCAGGTGAGTGTTAAGAAAATGCCATCAAAATTTCTGCAGATTGATATTACTGACGATGGATCGGGTATCGATAAAGCGTTGCAAGCGCAAATATTTGAACCGTTTTTTACAACGCACACTGCAGGTACAGGATTAGGCCTTTATATTGCACGCGAGCTTTGCGAAGCAAACAGGGCAAGCTTGACTTTATTACCAAACGATTCAGGTGCACATTTCAGCATCATGCTTGAGGGAAGCTTATGTCCGTAAAAACACCGCGTCGTCGGCAAGGAGAGATACTTCGTGTATTGGTGGTTGACGATGAAGCTGATATTCGTGAGTTGCTAGACCTTACTTTGGCACGCATGGGTTTGGCGGTGGATTGTGCGGCCTCGTTATCTGAGGCGTATGACTTCTTGGGGAAAAATAGCTATCAACTATGTCTCACTGACATGCGTCTGGGGGATGGAACCGGACTGGATCTGGTTCGGTATGTCAATGCAAATCTGTCTAATTTACCTGTTGCTGTGGTGACGGCTTACGGAAGTACTGAAAATGCAGTTGCGGCATTAAAAGAGGGGGCATTTGATTATCTCGCCAAACCAGTCTCGCTCGATCAATTGAGAAGCTTGGTACAGTTGGCATTGGAATTACCCAGTGGCGTAGCGAAGTCAAATGTCGGCCAAGATAAACGTTTGCTTGGAAATTCTCCCGCTATTCAAGCAGTGCGTGAGCTCATCGAGCGCGTTGCACGCAGCCAGGCACCAGTGCATATTACGGGCGAGTCTGGTAGTGGCAAAGAGCTGGCAGCCCAGCAGATACATAAACTGAGTGCTCGTCGGGATCGACCGTTTGTGCCCGTGAATTGTGGCGCTATTCCAGAAAACTTGATGGAAAGCGAGTTTTTTGGTTATCGCAAAGGGGCATTTACCGGTGCGAATGACGACCGTGATGGGTTTTTTCAAGCGGCTAATGGGGGCACGCTCTTTCTGGATGAGGTAGCTGATTTACCTTTAATAATGCAAGTTAAGCTGTTACGGGTCATTCAAGAGAAGCGGGTACGAAAACTTGGCGCACCTACTGAAGATGATGTTGATGTCCGGATTATTTGTGCCACACATCAAGATATGAAGGCACTAGTGGACGTGGGTAAATTTCGGCAAGATCTTTTTTATCGACTCAATGTTATTGAGCTGCGTATGCCCTTACTCAGAGAGTGTGTAGAGGATATTCCCGTGCTTGCTGAGCACATTTTAGAAAGGCTAGCTCACTCAGCCGGGATTCGTGCGCCTTTACTAACTAAAGAGGCATTGAGTGCATTAAGCAGCCACCCTTTTTCGGGCAACGTGAGAGAGCTTGAAAATACACTCGAGCGCGCCTTGGCTTTGATGAGTGGCAACTACATTGAAGTTGCAGACTTAAATCTCAGACCTTCTCGTGCCAGCGGCACACCATCAATTGAAATAGGTCATGCCGTTAAAACCTTGCAGGACACATTAGATCAAGTCGAACGGAAGATGATACAAGAGGCGCTTTTCGCCACACAAAATAATCGTACTGCGGCAGCCAAAATGCTTGGGGTTACTTTTCGATCATTGCGCTACCGGATGGCTCGACTGGACATGAACGAGTGAGCGTCCAGCCGAGTTTCATTGGGGGTTGGTTGCAGTCAGCAAAGATCATCCCCTCACCCAATTATGATGAGCGGCCGATTGGCGGTGATATCTCGCTGATTGTTATCCATGCTATTAGCTTACCCCCAGGCCAATTCGATGGCCCGGGCATTATTGAGTTATTTTCAAATCACTTGAACCCTGAAGAACATCCTTATTATCAAGAGATAGTTCACTTGCGCGTTTCAGCCCATTTTTTAATCCGTCGACAAGGTGAGTTAATTCAATTTGTATCTACTTTTCGTAGAGCGTGGCACGCAGGTATATCTTCTTGGCAGGGGCGTGAGCGGTGTAATGACTTTTCAATTGGTATTGAACTAGAAGGATGTGACGAACTTCCGTTTGAAGTCGCTCAGTATGAGACATTAAATTTATTACTTCGTGACTTGGTTGAGATCCATAAAATTTCTGCCATGGTGGGGCATAGTGAAATTTCACCTGGTAGAAAAACAGATCCTGGGCCTTTGTTTGACTGGAGTCTAGTGAGTCTTCCTGCGGCGATTCGGCGATGAAGTACAAAAAATACAGTTGTTTTTGGGCCTCGTTTTATTGGCTGATTCAGTGTATCAATCAATGTATTTATGCCATATGATTTTAAAAAACCAGCCATGACTTTAATTAAAACAAATTGATAGGCGGATAAAAGGGTGGAATTCATTGTTTTCGATTGCATCAAAGCCATGGATAATCCGCTTCAACCCAATTAGGGTTGATTATTTTTATAGAAGCGGCTCTTCCCTGTTAACTAGTTAAGGAGACTCACCATGGTTGTAAAAAAAACAATAGCCACGGCTTCAGCAGCGAAGAAGCCTGCTGCCAAACCAGCGGCAAAAAAAGTTGTTGCTAAAAAGCCTGTTGTTAAAAAAGCAGCAGCTACACCCGCGACAAAAAAAGTAGTTGCTAAAAAGCCTGTTGCTAAAAAAGCAGCAGCCAAACCAGTGGCAAAAAAAGTCACTGCTAAAAAGCCTGTTGTTAAAAAAGCGGCAGCCAAACCAGTGGCAAAAAAAGTTGTTGCTAAAAAGCCTGTTGTTAAAAAAGCAGCAGCCAAACCAGTGGCAAAAAAAGTCGCTGCTAAAAAGCCTGTTGTTAAAAAAGCGGCAGCCAAACCAGTGGCAAAAAAAGTTGTTGCTAAAAAGCCTGTTGTTAAAAAAGCAGCAGCCAAACCCGCGGCAAAAAAAGTTGCTGCTAAAAAGCCTGCAGCTAAACCAGCTGCCAAGAAAGTTTCTGCGAAAACTGCAGCGAAGCCATCTACTGCTGCAGCACCAGGTTTGAAGTCATCATTAAACCCTGCAGCGGCTTGGCCTTTTCCTACCGGGTCACGTCCTTAAGTTATTGACGGTGAGGGTTGCAAGTCACTTGCAGCTTTAGCCCTGATAAGAGCACAGCGCGTACTGTTTTTAGTGCGCGTTTTTTTGGCTACGACTGAAGCGTGATTGAGCAACAGATCGAGGTTAATGATTTAATTTCCCTATCTTTTGCTCGGAAGGGGCGAGGCGCTAAGCTAAACCATGGTGATCTATTTGTGCCCGAGTGCCAAAGTTCGCCCAGCTTTCCCTTCTGAAGCCCTGTGTGGGCAGATTAGCTCAAGTAGCTTCCTTATCAATCTGCAATGGGACAGCTTTTATTTTTTAAACGGCATGTCTCGTGTCATTGGTAATTCTAAATCGTCCGACTTCATTGCTAAGCCTGCTGGCGCGCTTTTTGGAAAGCAAGGTTGGCCTGTTTGACGTGCTGAGAACCGAAAAAAGATAGATGGTTTTCGGTGATTGTCTTTCAATTACGATAAATTTTTGTCTGAATTGGCGGTAATACTTTATCTGTGGGGGGGGCGTCATCCTCCACAATGGTGGCTTCACCTTCGATTACCTGGTTATCCATAGTTTGTTGCTTTAGCACTGATCCGAGTTTGCGTTTTTTCCAGGTTAGATAAGCCCAAAAAGCCAAACCCAGAATGGCAACGATCGCTAGTGCCACCACAGAAAACATAAAACCTAAAATCAGAAAAACGATGCCAATTAGTAATGAGAGAAAATTTCTGAGCATGTGAGAGATAGCTTTGCAGGCAGTTGAGTAAAAGCTTAGTGTCAGAATAGTGTTGCTAGTTCAGTACGCAAGAAAAAACACCACGGCATAAGCCCGTAAATTTATCGTACTTTACGATATGCAGGCTTGAAATGAGAAAAGCCCAACCATCTGGGTTGGGCTTTTCTGGAGTTCAAGAAAAATTTTCTCTGTACCTAATTCTTTGGCTCCTCGACCTGGGCTCGAACCAGGGACCTACGGATTAACAGTCCGGCGCTCTACCAACTGAGCTATCGAGGAACAAGCCCCAGATTATAGGGGGG
>DIUK01000094.1 GCA_002422995.1 Rhodocyclaceae bacterium UBA6160 | reverse complement strand
TGGGGTGCGAGACCTTCATCATGGTCGCCTTGACGTGCAGCGAGAACATCACGCCGGTCTTGTAGGCATCCTCGATTTCCTTCTCGTAGAACTCGCACAGCGCCCTCTTGCTCATGAACATGCTGTCGATGATTTCTCCTGCCAGCAGAGAGACTTTAGGCTTGAGCAGCATGGTTTTGCCGCTTGCCGTGACAAGCTCCATTTTGACATCGCGGGCTTTATCGAGCGTCATGGATTTTTCACCATGATAGAAGTCATCATGACGCATATGCGCCACATGAGTGCGCGAAGCCATACTCCATTCGGACATGGAATGGGGATGTTTGCGGGCATAATTTTTGACAGCCGCAGGCGCACGACGGTCGGAGTTGCCTTCACGCAATACAGGGTTCACTGCGCTGCCAAGGCATTTGGAGTAGCGTGCGTGAATGGCTTTTTCAGCTTCAGTTTTCGGAACTTCAGGGTAGTTGGGTAAAGCATAGCCTTTGGATTGCAGTTCCTTGATGGCGCTGACCAGTTGTGCCACGGCAGCACTGATGTTCGGCAACTTGATGATATTGGCTTCCGGTTTTTTGGCCAGTTGAGCCAATTCGGCCAGAATATTCGGCGTTTTTTGATTGTCCGGCAGAATGTCTGAGAATTCAGCCAGAATTCTTGCGGCAACCGAGATGTCACTGCCTACAATATCGATACCGGCCGGGGCGGCGAAGGTTTTAATGATCGGTAAAAAAGCATAGGTGGCCAGACGGGGTGCTTCGTCAGTTAACGTATAGATGATTTTTGAATCTTTCGCAGTCATTGCTTTTCCTTTGCGATGGTTAGTTGAGTTGTGTTTACCGATACATCAATTATAAGTCTGCCGGGTGCTTGAAGGATGGAACAGCGGTTTATTAGCCGTTTGATAATCTCTGCATCTTAAGCCGCGGCATTTGGCAAAGCTAATCTGGCCCAAAGTTCCAGGCCCTGTGCGTTAAGGTCGATATCCAGGCCGAGTAGCGCATCAAGTGCTGCATCGTTTAACGCAACGCCGTGGAGGCGTACTTGAGTGAAGAGATAGTGTCGCAAAGCGTGGCTAATCGAGGATGCTACTGTTTGCTGCGCCGTGTTGTCAGCGCCGACTTTTTGAGTTTCTTTATTGAATGCTGCTTGAGCGATGTTTACAAATTCGTCCATGTGGTGCAGTAGTTCTGGCGCATATTGTTGCGGGTTAGCCAGGCGGCCAAAATGCGTGAGGTAGGCCGTTTCTGGTTGCAGGGCCAAAATGCGTTCAACTGATTGGCGCATGGCCATGGGATCAAATTGCGAGGGCGTGGTAGTAGGGAAAAGGAACGGTTTGCCATTCACCATCAATTCGGGATAGCTAATGCCCAACATGTCGCCAGTAAATATGCCTTTTGAATAAGCATCGTAAATCACGATGTGGTGGCGCGCATGGCCGGGCGTGTCCAGACACAGTAACGGGCGTTCAGCCAGATGAATGATGGTATTTTCAGGCGCTTCGATTATGCGGGCTGCTGGAATCGGCAAGATGTTGCCGTAGAGCTCACGAGTGCGCGCTTTGCCATAAACAGCTTCAACCCCGGCCATAAGCTGCGCGGGTGCTGCCATGTGACGCGCACCGCGCGGGTGTACAACCAGGCGCGCCTGGGGAAAGGCTTCCATCATCACGCCTGCGCCGCCGGCGTGATCTAGATGAATATGGGTGAGAATAATGTAATCAACTGCGTTTGGATTCAAGCTTAAATTCTTTAGTGCCTTGAGTACATAGGGCAGTGTTTCAAAGGTTCCCGTATCAATAAGCGCAACTCGTCCCTGATGAACGATCAGATGAACGGCAACAAGTTGCGACCTTAAGTAGCCAGAATCGAGGGCATAAATATCATGGCTGTATTCGATAAGATTATTTTTCATGAGGGCAGATATTATCAGGACAGACAATGCGCACTGCTCACTGCATAGCAGTTAATTTTTTCGGAGCAAGGCTATTCTGTTTGCAGGTGCTTTGCAATTTCGTCATGAATATGACGGTAAGACCTGCCCTAAAAGCAATGGCGCTGTATTGCCATCCACAGTAGCGATTAGGTTTTCTTTTTTTGCCAAGTACCTGAACGCGTCATTTCGCCCCATTTTGATTGGGTTTTAAAAAGCCATTTCTTCGAGCAATTACGCCGATGTTGAGATCATCAAGCCAAAGCCTTGCACGATCAGGATCAAGGCAATGGCGACCTCAAGGGAAACCAGGTCGAATAAATAGCTGACAAGTAATGCCACATAGCCTGTGACTTCTAATAAGCTGCTCAAGATATCAGTCAAGAAGCTGTTAAGTAGAGATGAGAAAACATCACCTCAGCGACATCAGCCGCGAACAATTTGAGTGATCCGAGAATGACTTGAAGCGGCACGTAAGCGTACCAAGCTGCGGTAGGTTGATTTCTACGAAGTATTCTGTAAGGTACCTGCTCAAGAGTGGGTGCCAGTGGCGCGGCTCCATCAAACATGGATGCAACGCATGCACGAGATTCTTGATCGTTGATGTATCGTGAGCCATGGGCAGAGGGCATCGGCGGACAGTGAGTAGCGCGACCGGGCAGGGAATTTTAAACGCGAGCTTTCTGGCTTCTATTTCATATATGTTAAAAAGCACGTTCTAAAAAAAATATGACGGAGGGCGCATGACTGCTTTAACCCATGATGAAGCGATCAAGCGGGCGAAATATGTTGGCCAGGTTGCCGAGGCTGAGTTATTTGATGCGGACCGCAATGGCAGATATTCCAGCAAACTGAAAGATGCTATTTTTGAAACCCAGCTGCATCGTCTGTTGCGGCCCAAACGCTATGGCGGATTTGGCTTGGGGTATGGCACCGTCGCCGAAGTGGCGAGAACGGTTGCACAGCATAGCGTATCGGGTGCCTGGGTGGTGTCATTCATGCCTTTGCATGAGGGTTGGGTTGCCTTGCTGCCACCGGCCGGCCGGGAAGAGATTTTTGCGACTGACGAGTTTGTTGCCGACATTTTTTTCCCTATTGGAAAAGCCGAAGTTGTGCCTGGCGGGGTTCGATTAAGTGGGCAATGGAACTGGGGCAGCGGTATCGACTTTTGTGGCTGGATCGGTCTGGGGGCGATTATTGATTTGCCCGGAACTACCGGCGGTCCGCAACCGTGTCTGGTAACAATCAAGGTTGCTGAAGGCGAAATTATTCGCAACTGGGATACGTTCGGGTCACGTGCTACGGGCAGCAACGGGATTCGGGTAGAGAATGTGTTTGTTCCTTGGCAACGAATATTTCCGGCGGGTGCGGTGAAGAATGATGCCAAACCGATGGGCGGTGAATATGATCCCGAAGAGCCGGTGTATCGCGTGCCTTACATGCCTGCAGGGGCGATGGCTTCGTTCAGCGCCATTGCAGTGGGTGCCAGTCAGCGTTTGCATAGAGAGTTGCATGAAAGAATTCACACGCGTCAACGCGTGGTGCTGGGTGGGAAAGAATGGGAGTCTCCTGTCGCACAGAGAAATTTAGGTGAAGTGACCATCTGGGTCGAACAAATCGAAGCTCTGCATGCCCGTTATGCGAGACAAATAGAGTTATGGAGCCAGCAAGGAACTTCGCTGGTGCCTGAAATCGACAGTAATCGGTTGGGTGCCTGGCGTTCATCCATTGCGCGCACGGCGTCACAGGTGGGATTCAGGACAATGGAGTTACTCGGTGCGGCGGCGACATATAAAGGCGACCTGGTGGAAGTATTTGCGCGTGATCTTTTCATGCTGTCTCTTCACGTGACACAGATTTACGAAGACCATATGATGTTTTATGGTCGTGCACAGTATGGTTTAAGCGGTCATCCTTTGGGTTAAGGCAGAATTATTTTGTTCAACCTGTTTGCTTTTTCTTGCACTTGTTTGTGTGTTGTGGAATAATTCGCGTCTTCCGCTGCGGAGCGGTAGTTCAGTTGGTTAGAATACCGGCCTGTCACGCCGGGGGTCGCGGGTTCGANNCGAGTCCCGTCCGCTCCGCCAAAAATGCAATAAAAACCTGCAAAAATTCATATTTTTGCAGGTTTTTTTTCGCCTGTTTTTGCCAATGCTCGGGCTTTATCCTCATGCAGCATGAATTAAGATATTTTGCACGATACATTTGGTCGTATGCGTTATATCTATTACTAGAAAGGGCCGATTGATGAACGACTTTTCCGCAACCCAACAAAATTTACTGACGACGCTGGATATCAAGCTGATCGAGCAGACAAAAAATCGCGTGGTCGCGACCATGCCCGTTGGCCCTAAAGTGCATCAGCCCTTTGGTTTGTTGCATGGTGGTGCATCTGTGGTACTTGCGGAAACGGTCGCTTCTGTTGCTGCCTGTTTGAATCTTGATCCAAGCAAAGAAACTGCGGTGGGGTTGGAAATCAATGCGAACCATTTGCGAGGCAAACGTGAGGGTGTGGTGACGGCAACAGCCACGCCGATACATATTGGCCGTCGCACGCAGGTTTGGGATATACGAATTGTGGATGAAGACAATAAGCCGGTATGTGTTTCGCGGTGTACCATGGCTGTGGTGTCCGTCTCGGCGTGATGAATTTAGATTTATGTTGTTGTTCAGCCACAGTGTTTCAAATATTCTCAGGAGAATTTCATGCAACGAATCAAAGTAGCCGGATCAAGTGATGTCAAAGAGGCGCAAGTGCATACCGTGCAGGCCAATGGACAATCTGTGTTGCTCACACGCGTGCAGGGCAAGGTGTGCGCGATTTNNAAATGCACGCACATGGGCCTGTCGATGAAAAAGGGCAAGATTGTGGATGGTGCGATTCAATGCCCTTGGCATGGTTCAAAGTTTGATGTTTGTACCGGCAAGAATGTGAACTGGACAAATTCTTTCCTTGGTATTCCCATGCCCAAGTTTATGCACGGCATGATCGCCATGGGCAAGAAGCCAGCGCCGGTTCCTACCTTTACGGCAGTCGAAGAAGAGGGTGCTGTGTTTATTGATATGCCTGATGCTTAAGTCCTGCTCGCCGTATCACCAGCGCCGACTTTTCATGATTTGAGGTGTATCGTAGCGAACCTCGACCTGGTTCGGAATAATTCGTCAGGTCGAGGTTGCTTGATGAAAGGTCTTCAGGCTGCTTCTTCGATATCTTCCACGATCACCCGATCACCTAAGTTCAAAACGATCGAGATTCATCACCTTGGTCCATGCCGCCACGAAGTCCTTGACGAACTTTTCCTGCGCGTCAGAGCAGGCATAAGTTTCAGCCAGCGCACGGAGCTGTGAGTTGGAGCCAAAGATCAGATCGACGCGAGTGCCGGTCCACTTGAGTTCGCCGGTTTTACGATCTCGTCCTTCAAACTCACCCTTGTCGTCCGAGATCGACTTCCACTCGGTATTCATGTCGAGCAGATTCAGGAAGAAGTCGTTGGTGAGCGCACCCGGCCGCTTGGTGAAGACACCGTGCTGAGATTGTCCGACGTTGGCGTTCAGCGCGCGCATGCCGCCTACCAGCACCGTCATCTCGGGTGCGGAGAGTTTCAGTAGTTGCGCTTTGTCGAGCAGCAGCTCCTCGGCCGGAATGGCGTACTTGGTCTTCTGGTAGTTGCGAAAGCCGTCGGCGATCGGTTCCAGCACGGCGAAGGAGTCCACATCGGTTTGCGCCTGCGAGGCGTCCATGCGGCCCGGCGTGAAAGGCACCGTCACTGCGTGACCAGCCTTCTTCGCGGCTTCTTCCACGCCGGCACAGCCCGCCAGCACGATGAGATCGGCCAGCGAGACTTTCTTGCCGCCGGATTGCGCGGCGTTGAACTCGCGCTGGATGGATTCGAGCTTGCCCAGCACCTTGGCCAGTTGCGCTGGCTGGTTGGCGGCCCAGTCTTTCTGCGGCGCAAGACGGATGCGCGCGCCATTCGCGCCGCCGCGCATGTCGGAACCGCGGAAAGTCGAGGCGGATGCCCAGGCGGTTGACACCAGTTCCGCAACCGATAGTCCGGACGCCAGTATCTTGACCTTGAGCGCCGCCACGTCCTTGTCGTCGACCAGCGGGTGATCGACGGCGGGAATCGGGTCTTGCCAGAGCAGGTCTTCCTTGGGCACTTCAGGGCCGAGATAGCGCGCTTTGGGACCCATGTCGCGGTGGGTGAGTTTGAACCAGGCGCGGGCGAAAGCGTCGGCGAACTCTGCCGGATTCTGGTGGAAGCGCCGCGCAATCGGTTCATAAATCGGATCCATGCGCATCGCCATGTCGGCATCGGTCATCATGATCGGCACCTTTTTTGAGGCATCATGCGCGGCTGGTGCCATGTTGCTGTCGGTCGACTGCTTCGGCGTCCACTGCCAGGCGCCCGCCGGACTCTTGGAATTCACCCAGTCGTTGCCGAATAGCATATCCAGATAGCTCATGTCCCATTGGGTCGGGGTCGGTGTCCATGAGCCTTCCAGGCCGCTGCTGATCGTGTCGCCACCCTTGCCGGTTTTATAGCTGCTTTTCCAGCCTAGACCTTGTTGTTCGATCGGAGCGGCTTCTGGCTCTGGCCCGACGTGAGTTGCCGAATCTGCCCCGTGACATTTGCCGAAGGTGTGGCCGCCGCAAGTGAGCGCCACGGTTTCTTCGTCGTTCATCGCCATGCGCGCAAAGGTCTCGCGCACCAGGCGGCCGGTTTCGAGGGTATTCGGTTGCCCGCCCGGACCTTCAGGGTTCACATAGATCAACCCCATCTGCACGGCGGCGAGCGGGTTTTCAAGCTCACCGTCGGAAGCCATGCGGGCTTTATCGTCCAGCCATTTTTCTTCATTGCCCCAATAGACGTCGATCTCCGGCGCCCAGATGTC
>DIUK01000050.1:270-11787 GCA_002422995.1 Rhodocyclaceae bacterium UBA6160 | reverse complement strand
GTCGAGCCGTTGTCGCCATGCAGCACGGGTTTGATGTCCATGGTGGCAATCCCCCCGCGTCAGAATAGTTGTCGCCTCCTTATGATGTTGAACTTGGGGGCGACGAGGATGAGAGATGGCACGGTACGGAGACGCATTCAGGAACAGGGTGGTGGCCCGGTTGGAAGCCGTGATCACAGTGGCGGCCATGGACGAAGCTGGCAAGAATCCTGGTGTCGGGAGCACGGGGTCTTTCCTGCTGAATTCGATAAGTGGCGCCTGAGTGCCACCACGGCGCTGGCAGACCCGGAAGATGTCCGCGTCAGTCCGCAGGCGACGCGGGCCGACAAGAAACGCATCAAGGAACTCGAACGCGAACTGCAACGCAAGGACAAGGCACTCGCCGAGACTGCCGCGCTTCTTGTGCTATCAAAAAAAGTCGCGGCGATCTTCGAGGGCGGTCAATGAGCGTTAGGATTATTCAGTGTTTTCTTGATGAAATAATTCCATTGGGATATAAGACAAGCTAAGGGGAGCTTATCCATTTAACCAATAATTGCAGAAATATCATTTTGAGCTTCGACAAAAGCCTGCTGGACAGCCTCCGGCCCCATACCCAAACCTTCTGCGTAGATGAAATCGATATCTGTCATGCCAAGAAAAGACAATAAGGTTTTAAGATGAAGAACTTGACAATCAGTTTCCGTTCCTCGGTAACGCCCGCCACGTGCCAAGGCGACGTAGACTTTCTTGTCTTTGATCAACCCTTCGGGTCCTTTTTCTGTGTAATGGAAAGTTACGCCTGTGCGAACAATCGCATCAAACCAGTTTTTCAATTGTGCTGAAATGCCAAAGTTGTACATTGGGGCACCTAACACGATGACATCTGCCGCTTGAATCTCTGAAATCAGCACGTCGTCAAGTGCAACGCGTGCTGCCTGATCAGCGGTTCGCTCGTCTGCCGGAGTGTATATGGCGGCAAGTGATGTTTCATCCAGGATGGGATGTGGCGTAACGGCAAGATCCCTGACGATGAGTTTTTTCTCACCAGAACTCTGCATTAAGTGCGCTACGATCAAATTGGCGACTTTGGTTGAATTTGAGCCTTCTCTGTGCGGACTTGAATTGATCTGCAAGATATTCATTTATGATTCCTTTTGGTTTAAAAGCAGTATTTAACTGAATTCGCGGACACACGAAGTGTTATCAGGCGGCGGATTCATATTGCAAGGGGCCGACAAAGAGCTCGCCATCGCGTGTCTCAACCGCATACCGAGTCAGCGGAACAACGCATGGTGCCTCCACGGGTTCGCCGGTCCGGCAGTTAAATGCACCACCGTGAAAAGGACATTCAATAATATCGCCTTTGAGCTCCCCCTCGCTCAAGGACGCAATACCATGCGTGCAGTAATCAGAAGTGGCAAAAAACTCGTCACCCACTCGATAAATGGTTACCGGCGTCCTATCCTCAATCATGACACGACGCATTCCCCCTTGCGGAATCTCACTTGATTGGCATACCCGTGTAAAACTCATGATGAAAATTTCTCCTATTAAAACATCTCAGAAGTGTAGAAAGTTACGATGACCGTAACAGGTTAATTAACGTGATAAAGCACACCACCTAAGCCAGTGAACCATGAGCGCATTGGCTCATAGAATATTTTTTCACCGCCGGATGAGTGAGCCGCTTGTGCCGCCATGAGCCAATTCACTATTTCAATACCCCCATTACCGCCGCGTTCAATAATGTCTGCATTACCTGCCTGAGCAAGCGCTGCTTGCTCTCCATTGCAAAGTTTATCCATCGTATAGTGATCAAATACTTCATCAACTTCGCCGTGGCGGGGAACACATAACCAATGAGAAAGCCCCCCCCCACCAACAACAGCCACGCGCGTAGCCACAGGCAAACTGGTCTCAACGGCCTGCCGCAATGTCTCTCCGAGTGCTAAACAGCGCAGAGCAGAGGGCATCGGCTGCGTGTTGATATTGACTATCAGAGGCACTATAGGCAAATGCGACAATCCCATGAAAAGAAGAGGTACCATAACACCATGATCAAGGGCGTACTCTTCTGCCTGACATAGATCGAAGCCATCCTGATCCGCTTGTTTGACGATAGCTTCAGCCAGTGCCCGATGGCCAGCAACCGGGATGCGCGGAATATCCATATCACCCACTGGCGTGTATTGATCCGACATACCAATCACGAACCGCGGTTGCATAGCGAGATCAATATTGAACATGTGATCGCTGCTAATAACAATCACTACATCGGGTTTCGCTGCTAATAATCTTTCACCCAGTGTTTTAAAACCATCAACGATATTCTGAGCCGAAGCCTCACAGCCATGTGGCGACATCAGAATGTGCGAAACGCCGCAGGCAGCAACAATTTTCCCCATAATCAGGCTTCCTTGTGAATGGTGGCGAGATAGTCACGAATGCTAACCTGTGCCGCCATGCTTGGATTACGTGCAATAAGGTAGAGCATTTGCAAAATAGGATGTATCTGGATAGAAGCCAACGCAGGCGGTGAGGCCTCAATCAATACCTGCTTCTCTTGATCTGTAAGCCCATATTCATTAAATACTATCTCGGGTTCCGAGCTTAAACGATCAAGCAGACCAGGCACCTTGGTCAGGTTTTGAATCAATCGGTGCACTTCATAGCGAGCCACGGTGAGTCCTTCCTCAGATAGACACAGATAAATCGAGAAGAACATGCTGCTAAATGTTGCGGCATGTCTTCATACTAGAAAGCGAATTAGTGAGACTTAATGAATGAAGTGACCGCTGCGGAAAAATCTACCGGGTGCTCAATCATCGCCCAGTGACCACAATGCGGAACAATATAGCCCCATGAGTCATTAATCAACTCGAGAAAACGATAAGCCATGGCAAGAGGTACGACCAGATCATTTTTCCCATTGACGACAAGTGTTTTGTGTTTAACGCGGGCAATGTATTCTTCCGGATAGAACAGTCCACCCTGTTTTTTCACCCAGGCCATGGTGTTGCCGTAGGCCTCCTTGATGCCTGGCTTGACTGAATTGCTCCATCGATAGTCCACCATCTCTTGGGTGATTTCGAACTTATCATTGGCAAGCGTTTTGATCAATGTGACCATACCCTCTTTAGTAAAGTCGTAGTTGAGAACAGGCATCAAAGCAGGGGTGATTTCTCCGTTCAGGCCAGCGCTGCCCATGAGAACGAGTTTATCAACCAGCTCAGGATACTCATTGCACACACCCATAGCCGTGGCACCGCCCATCGAATTTCCAACCAAGGAGACTTTGCTCAGACCCATTGCCTTGATAAACCCGGCGACATGGTCATAACGTGCTTTTTGTGAATAATCGCACACCGCAGGATCAGGTGCATCGGTGCTGCCAAAACCTAGCATGTCGATAGCAATGACACGAAAGTTTTTGGCAAATAGCGGCATACAGGCAAACCAGTTACCGTAACTATTGGCACCGGCACCACCACCATGGATCAAAATTAGCGGCTCGCCTGTACCCGCCTCGATATAGCATGTATTTATACCATTGACATTAATAAATTTTTTTTCAAAATCGGCTTCGTTAATTTGCATGTTTTCTCTCCAGGTTAAAAAATAAAAAAGTAAATCAAAGGTGATAAATGTCCAATGCTGTTTCAATCTGATCGTTAGTCAGTGTGATGTAGCGCTCAGCAATTCGCCAATTACCTGCTTCTAGGCGAAGCGTGTAACGGCATGATCCAGCGTAAAACCAAGTACGACCATTCCGTACGACGGTTGTATGCCATCGGCAATTAACCACTGCATGATCACCAGTGAATGACTCCACTAGATCACTACCAATCAAATGGGATGTTCTCGGTAAAGGGGTTGAGGCAGGTGACGTGCCTGAAATGAACCGCCAGACTCGATCACTTAAAGCAGCTTTGCCTGCAAAATAAATCATTGAGACTTCGTTAAACGGATCACTGGTCAGCGTATGTTCATCAACCCAGGCCGGAAGCCAAAACACAATGTCGTCCGTATAGAAGCTTTGCCAGTCATCCCATCGCTGTTCATCCAATGCAATCGCTTGTTCTCGGATAACGCCTGTTAATTGCTGGAAAGCCTCAAAGGTTAGAGGCATTGTCATGATGTTGCTCCTTGAGTTGCTCGCTTCATCAAGCGAAGCCATTCGTCAAACTGACTCATTGAGCAGCCTTCGTAGCCAATCAAACCACTACTTTCCAGTGGAATGCCTAGTGTTTTTGCTGTTTCATCTTGTCCAACAATCCGGTTATGCAGGCCAAAGGAAATAAAACTTTTCCCTGCGCTACTGGCACCCTTCGCTCCCTCGTGACAATATTCAAACTCGGCATTGTCGTCAGGCGTCCCCATGCCGGAGCCCATGAAAAACTCCTCATACTGTCGTAAGCGTCGAACTCTTTCGGCCGGGCTTTCAACTTTTGGAGCTAGGCAGTAAAAAGTAATCTCTGTTTTATCGACGCTTATTGGACGAAAAGTTCGTATAAGCGTCGCCATCTGATCGAGCATATGCAAATTCGGATACACCGAAAGATTGCGAAAAATACTCGTCATCCATGTTGCACGGGTTTCGCCATAAGTTTGTGTGAGACGTTCTTTTTGCTGGTAAATCGGGCGGTCCTCAGGATTGGGAAAGTTAAACCAAATCCCCGTATGTCCATGACCAAAAGTCCATTGACGGCCCACTTTTTCATGCATTTTATCGATTTGCATGGTTTGAATGGCGCCTGCGCGTTCGGTCTTGCGATTCGCCACACCAAGGATAGACTTATGCGCATAATCTGGGTGCAAGCCGTCTCCACCCCCATTTTCCAGCATGAGCTTCCAGTTGCCATGATAGATGGAGCTGGTTTTTCCTGGCAAAACGGTCCACCCTTCAGGACATTGATCAAACAGCATATCAATGAACTCTGCGGCACCGCCAAGATGCTCCGCCAACGAGGGTACATCTGGATTTAGACTACCAAAAACAAACCCGCGATAATTTTCAACACGTGCAACAGGCTCTAGCGCGACCTGATCCGATGAAAAAGATTCTGAATACCCTTGCTCTGTACGCTGCAACCAAATGGCCTTTCCAGCAGCATCAAACGTCCACCCGTGGTATGTACAAGCATGAAACTTCCGATTCCCTTGAGCGGTACGGCAAAGTTGTGCGCCACGGTGTGTGCAAGCGTTGATGAATGCATTGATCTGCCCTGACCCGTCTCTTTGAACAAAAATAGGGCGAAGACCTATGGACGTCGTAATAAAGTCATAAGGATTCGGTAATTGGCTTTCATGACAAATGAAAACCCATGAACCCTCAAAAATATGACGAATTTCCAATGCTAGTATCGCTGGATCAGTATATATCGAGCGGTCAACCCGATAGATACCCTCGTCTGGACGACGATCAAACAATGCGTCCAGATCAAGCATCTCGGATTCGGCGTCTTGGTAGCGCCGACTTTTCATAGGGGCGTTCATGGTTACTCCTTAAAAGAAATCAGGTTTGACTCGTTCCTACGTTTGCAGGCCACGATGCCAGTTGAAACTAAGTGCGCCATACACAAACCCAACCTTGTCCATCGGCAAGCAAACAGTACGGTGTAGGTTTAATTTTTTGAAAAACTCACGGGTGACCTTTTACGTGCTCAAGTGTCTGCAATGAACGTCCACTTTTACTTGCGAGGCGACGCCAGATAAACAAGTTTTGATCCTGTTCCATCAGCTGCTCGTCAATCCAGCCCCAATCATCCTGATAGAACTCTTGTGAAGCCTCACGCGCCCAAAGATCATCATCGTTAAATCCGCGCAAAGCTAATGGCTCATGAAGTGATTTGCATACTGCGGAAAATGCCTTCTCATCATTTTCCGTGGGAGAATCCAGTTTCTCTAGCACCTGAAAGTACATGTGCTTGTCCTCGTCATAAGGCACATAAAACTCGTACTGGATGATGTCGTAGTCAGGATGGTTCTCTACGCTCAGAATCCCCGGCATCCACAGGGAAACCGTATGGATAGTCGCATGCTTGCCTGTGGCTGCTTTGAGCTTGACGACCGATTCTCCACCGATAGTCGCATCAAAAACCGGACGATAATGCTCATGCATATGATCAATAACACCCTGCGGGTTTTGTGGATCATCAAAAACCTTGAAGTTTGGTGTTTTGGCACTGGCAAATCCTAGGGGAACTGCTGCGTCCATACCCGTCACATAGGGCGAATCTTTGTGAATAAAAATATGCGTGGTATCAAACCCGTTTTCAGCACCTAACCGCCAGTTGGAGTTCACCAGACGACGGATGCCGTAGGCTGCACGATCCTGATCCAGAAAGTTTGGCGGCAAATCCGTTGAAAGCGGAGGCGGATCAATGTCCCCAAGAAAGACAAACACCAAGCCTTTGGCTTCTTGAACGGGATACACTTTGTTCGAGCGCGTACCTATCATCTTGCTGCCCGGATCGGTCAAAATGTCGCACAGCAATCCGTCTGACCAGCGATAAGTCCAGCCGTGATACCAACAGGTAATCGTATCTTTGGTGTAAGTCTCGACCTTCCTGGATAACGGAACACCACGGTGCAGGCATTGGTCTTTCATGGCAAAAACTTTGCCGTCGATACGCCTGAGTAGAAGTTGCTCTCCAAGCAGAGTTGTCGTTTGCACTTCTCCCTCAGCAATATCTGTACTCAATAGCGCAGCGTACCAGTGATCGCGAAATCCGAGTTTGGCTTCAAAATATCGTCGCCAGTCACGCAACTTTTCGGCAATCTGTGGATTTACTAATGGTTTGCTCTGCGCGTTCATATAAAACGATCCTTTCATTCAGAGAATAAATTCACCGAGGCTCAGAATCTGCGCAAGCCATACAATGTGACCTGCGCAGGACATCATGAATCAAGACGCTAAGTACTCACTGCAGCACTTTTGCCACTAGCAGTGCTTGCCGGTCGACCTTTGGTTTGAATGCCTCGATTAGTTTCGGTGGCGAGCGTGCGCCAAGCCATGATGCAGGCATCAGCCTCAAATAGCTGCTCATCAAGCCAACCCCAGTCATCCTGATAGAAAGGCTGTGTTGCTTCTCGCGCCCAAATATCATCATCATTGAAACCATAAACATAGAGATCTTTCCACAGTGCCTCATATTCACGTCCGAAGGTTTCATCGCCCTCAGGCCCTTCAATTACCTTGGTCGCACAGTGGATGTACCAGTGGCTGTTTTCATCGCAAGGCACATACCACTCGAAATGAATCATCGCTGGATCAGGAAAAGGATCAACTTTCAGCACGCCAGGCATCCACAAAGAGATTTCTCCTGCGATGTGCTTATCCCCACCGTGAATCGCGCGGCATACAACTTCGCCATGTACTTTGCCTTCGAAATGGGGTACACCGCGTTCAGCCAGCATGTCGTAAATGCCATTCTGGCCATTCTCGTTTTTCACTATCTTGAATAAGGGTTCATCACTATTCGGTTTAGGTGCAAAGCCCAGTGGAAGCATGGTCTGGTTGCCTGTAATCAAGCGTGAATTTTTGTGAATGAATATATGCGTGGTATCAAAACCATTCTCGGCACCAATACGCCAATTAGCTTCAACCTTGCGACGTGTCACACGCACATGCCGATTAGCATCAGTAAATCCCGGCGGCAAATCCGTTGAAAGCGGAGGCGGATCAATGTCCCCAAGAAAGACAAACACCAAGCCTTTGGCTTCTTGAACGGGATACACTTTGTTCGAGCGCGTACCTATCATCTTGCTGCCCGGATCGGTCAAAATGTCGCACAGCAATCCGTCTGACCAGCGATAAGTCCAGCCGTGATACCAACAGGTAATCGTATCTTTGGTGTAAGTCTCGACCTTCCTGGATAACGGAACACCACGGTGCAGGCATTGGTCTTTCATGGCAAAAACTTTGCCGTCGATGCGGTTTAACAGTAGTTTTTCGCCGCCCAGCTCAAATGGTAACGGCTTGCCTTCAAGCAACTCGTCGCTATTGAAGGTGGGATACCAATGGTTGCGAAAACCCAATTTGGCCTCGTAGTAACTACGCCAATTACGAATGTGCTGGCCGACAGCTTCATTGACTAATGGTGCTTCAAATGGATTACCCATGACGATTACCTCTCACGTATGTTATGAAAAAGAAAGACGTATTAATTAGCGACATTGCCAACTGGCCGCTCACACCGGAATGGCCAGTAAGGTAGCCACGCGCAAGGTGTCATAAATCACACGCTTAGACTGGTAGCGCCAACCGTCCGGCGTGCTGACCACGAGATCCTCGTACTTTCCAGCTTGATAAATAGCGGTATCACCTTCCTGGTTGGTACGAAACACAAGATAGCTTGACTGCATCCTGGCTGTCGTTTTATCTATTGGGGTAATGACTAAACCTGACACCATATGACGATATGTCTGTGGTTCATAAAGATTCGCCTCACGCGTAGAAAGGATGCGATCTCGCATCATGCTTTGGCTATTGCAATAGATCAGCCCTATGGGCAAATCAGCATCCGCATTTTCTTTCGGAACAATTTCGTAGTGCCCATCCTTCGTGAATAAATCTGGCCACGCCTCCAACTGGTCATTGTCCAGGACGCTCACATAGCGCTCCTGCAAGTTATGAAGGTCAAACCACAGCAGTAAGTTGTCAAGTGATGTCATAACAAGCCTCTCAAAGTGCCATTAATGTCTGATACTCAGACCAGAACCGACGGATCAAACCTTCGGTAATCAGCGTGTCTTGTTGGTCTGGTTTGCCAAGTCCCATGTCAAGGACTGAGCAACTTTTGCTCTCTCGCAATGTGCCGCGCTGTACCAGTTCAGTGGCATACCCATCTTCCATAGAAATGTAGCCAGCGGGGCCAACAAGATTGGCCTGTTTAATACGCAGTTCTCGCAGTTCCGGTGTGTCATCGGCATAACCGAAAAAATGAAATATCAATTCAAACTTATCCGGCGCTTTGGGTAATAATTGACGCGCTACTAGCGAGTTGTGAATTTGCTGCAATACCAGTTGCGGGAAAATTGACTGAATATGGTTTGTAGTAGCTTCCTCAAACTCATAAACATACCCAAGAACAGAATCATCTTCGAGATGAAAACCTTCGTTCATTGAACGAATATCTTGGGCCTTGTATTCGGCGCCTGACGTGTCATCCTCAATACGCGTCGCAGTGATAATACTATGCAGGCCATGCGTTGCATCGGGTATTGATCGCGCCTTCATACCTACTCGCATGATGTTGAAGGTAGTGTGGAAAAGGTGCAGCAAACTAGCATGGTAAGGATCTTTGACGTTCTCGAAATAGAGCTTCCAGTTTGCATTCACATACTGCCGCGTGCACCCCAGGTAAACGATCGGCTTATGCATAATGCGATCAATCCATGGTCGCATTTCTGTGCCCAGATACTCCGGTAAAGTAGCGACTGTGTCGCTAAAGCTCGCAAAAATCAGGCCGCGATAACTATCTACCCGCAGTTTTTTCAAGCCATGCGCTTTCATATCGAATTCAGGTGGCATACCCGCCATGTCTTTTTGCCCGCGACGAAAAGGTACACCAGTCAAATTGCCCTGACTGTCGAAATTCCATTGATGGTAAAGACAAGCATGAGATGTCGCATTGCCACGAGGAAGGACACACAGCTTCGCCCCCCGGTGACTGCAACGGTTAACCCATGCTGCCAGACTGCCATCGGGCGTGCGAGTAACAACAACAGGCGTGTCGCCAATGTAAGTACTTTTGAAATCGCCTGGATGGGGTATTTCGGCCTCAAGTGCTACAAAACTCCAAGTCGAGCCTCTGTAGATTCTCTCTTGTTCACGTTCATAGACTGCCTGCGAACTAAATACCTCATAGGGAATTCGCGAACCATCACTATCAGGAAAATGGATGTCCAACGGCGATGCTTTTATTTCAGTTTGACTCAGGTCATGATGTCCCATGTTGACTCCTTTGGGTTGTAACAAGGCGAAAAATTTCTACCACGATGATTCACATTTTGGACCAGGTTACAGTCGGGTGTTATCCGAAATCGGTAAAAAAGCGATGCCTTATCCTGTTTTTAATCAAATGGAAAATAAAAAAACGTTCAATAACATCACTCACAAACAGCCTGCTATTAAAGCTATTGATTCGGCTTTAACGAAGTTGAATCTAAGGAAGTCTTCCCTACATGAAGATGGTGGAAACGAAAGACATGAGATGCCTGCTGCGTGACGTGCAGTATGAACGGCGGGTGCAAGTAATCCGGTTGCGCAAAGTAGGGCATACGTATGAAGCAATCGCTGCGCAAAATGAGTTGAGTCACACGGGGTATTCAACATCTGCCAGCGGCACGCAAACAGCGGGGTCAAGGCATTGCGCGATGCAGTGGGTGGGCGCAAGCCGGGCGACGGGGAGCCCAAACGCGCCTGCATTGGTTGTAAAAGGTCTTAATGTACTCCGTGATCTCACGTTTGGCTTGCTCACGATTGATGAAGCGCCGGTGATGGACCAGTTCTGTCTTCAATGAGTCACAGCAACTTTCCATGGGTGCGTTATCTCAGCAGTTTCCCTGACGGCTCATGGACGGCTGCATGCCGAACTGCCGAAGCATTTTTGATCAGGATGGGTGTAGTACTGGCTGCCGCGATCGGAATGGTGAATTAGCCCCTTGGGCGGTCGCTTGTGTGCCACCGCCTGAAAGAGCGCTTGCGTCACCAAGGCGCAGGTCATGGGCTCGGCCATGGCATAGCTCACCAAAACTCCCCATTGAAGACATCTTTGACACCCGCCAGATATTTGAATCCGCATCTGGACAGCCAGCCCTCATCGGTTGCGATGTAAGTGATATCGGTCACTCACGCATTATTCGGCACGGCACCGGTAAATTCCCGGTTAAGCACATTCTTCGCGACCGGCAAGGTGTGCGCGGAATCTGTCGTCGCAATGAATGTGCACTTTTGCTTGCAGCGCAGCCCGCGCTTGTGATCTAGCCGGTCAGTTCCGTAGGTCTGGCGTGTGTGTTCATGCGCCGCCTGGGTTTCCGTTTCCCGTCGCACATTCATTTGTGTGCGTGAGGATGGAGGTCGCTTGCACCAGGCAGTGATAACTGCTTTCTGATATCGCCAATACCCGACACAGGGCGCCCGGATTGGCGCTCACCTATTGGTGCAGAATGCTTTTGGGTACTGACAGCCGTTTGGCCGCCGCCGTTATGCCCAACCCCGTTTCCGCCAGTTTGACAGCTTCTGCCCGAAATTCTGGCGTGTATTTCCCTGCGGTATGCGTTCCATCATTTTCTCCATTCGTTCCATCTTACGCATTAGATGACTCTATTTTTTCCGGCAGACGCCAGTTTTTCCTACCGGTATATAATCTCGCCCCTGCTTCCGAGGAGCGCTGCAAGGTCGGGCTGATGTTCAATTGGCCCACCCTAGGCTCGGAGCCTGTTTTCAACGGCGCTCACCTACCCTGAAATTTTTCCGGGGTGACGAGTGAGCCGAGTCGCCGAATCCTTATCTTTCAGCATCGCTCCCGC
>DIUK01000050.1:0-250 GCA_002422995.1 Rhodocyclaceae bacterium UBA6160 | reverse complement strand
GATGGCGCCATGGGCACGATGGTGCAGCAGCATGGTTTGCAGGAAGCCGATTATCGCGGAGGTGACAAAAATTCGCGTTTTTTAACTCATGCGAAAGATTTGAAGGGCAACAACGATTTGCTGTGCCTGACGCGGCCGGACGTGATTCGCGGCATTCACACGGCCTATCTGGAAGCCGGGGCGGATATTCTGGAAACCAACAGCTTCAATGCCACGCGCGTTTCCCAAGCGGAATATGGCTTGGCGGATG
>DIUK01000058.1 GCA_002422995.1 Rhodocyclaceae bacterium UBA6160 | reverse complement strand
CGGCTGCTGGCCGCGCCGGTGAATCCGCGTCGTGCTGGCGAAGCGGTGCCCAGCCTGTATGACTTTTTGCAGAAGCTGGAAAAACAGCGCAAGGAAAACGAAGAAGCCCGCGTGCTGTATGTCGCCGTCACCCGCGCGATGCGCCGCGTGCATCTGGTCGGCGCGGTGTTCTGCAAGGACTCGGCAGGCGGAACCGAAATCGCGCCACCATCAACCACATCGCCATTGGGCCGCTTGTGGTTGGTGCTGGAAGCGGCGTTTGCCGAAGCAGGGCAGGCGAGTGTTGCGATGACAGAAACCGCAGCATCCGAATCGCCGCTGGCCGAGTTCGTGCCGCAACTGGTGCGCCAGCAAAAGCCGCAAGTCCCCGCCGTCTGGCAAGCGCCGACATTCTTGCTTGGCGCGGCATATCACGGAGAACCAACGACCAACGCGCTGGCCGCTGCGCTGGGCACGCTGACCCATGCCTGTCTCGAACAAATCGCCGGCCATGTGGACGCGTGGGATGCGGCGCGCCTGGCGAATTTGCAACCTGCGGCAGAACGTTGGCTGGCCAGTCGCGGCTGGCCGCAGGCCGAGTCAGCCAGCGGTGCCGCACGTGTGCTGGCGATATTGCGCACCGCGCTAAGCAGCGCCGACGGCCAGTGGGTGCTGCGCGCGCGCGAGGGTGCGGTGGCCGAGCTGGCTTTGTCTCAACGCGGAAAAGTTATGCGAAGCGGTATCTTTGAATCCGTCCCTGGACACTCGGGCGGCGTTGGTGATACGGCGGCAAACACAATAAATTCGCCGGAAACGCGCGTGGTGGATCGCAGCTTCGTCGACAACGGCATGCGCTGGATCATCGATTACAAAACCGCCGACCTGGGCGCGCAAGCAAGTGAAGCCGATTTCATCGCGCATGCCGGACGCTTCCGCGCGCAACTGCAAGCCTATGCGATACTCTTTGCCGATGAATCCTTGCCGCAGCAGTTGGCGATTTTCTATGTTGCGCACGGCAAGCTGATCACGATAGCCGATTAGCCAATTAAAAAAACGGGGAGAAAACATGTCATCACTGATCGCCGCTTGCGCCTTGTTTCTTGGTTTGCACTGGATTGTTGCCGGTAGCCCGCTGCGCGGCGTGATTGTCGCCCGTACCGGCGAGAAGCCGTTCAAGATCGGTTTTTCATTGGCCGTGGCGGCCAGCCTGGTGTGGATGATTTATGCCTATGCGCATGCACCCTACCTGGTGACCTGGGGAACGGCCAATGTGCTCAAACCGCTTGCGCTCGTCCTGGTGGCTTTCGCTTTCGTTTTATTTGTTCTCGGCACACTGACCAAGAACCTCAATTCGCTCGACCAGTACACGGCAGAGCAAGTGGAAATACGCGGCATTTTGCGCATCACCCGCAACCCGGGGTTGATCGGCCTCGGCCTGTGGGGCCTGGCGCACTTCATGGTCCGGGGCGACTGGGCATCGCACCTATTTTTTGGCGCGTACGCATTCGAAGGCATCATTGCGCCCTACAACATGGAGCGAAAATACCACCGGCGTTTTGGTAAAGCCTGGGAGACGCTTGCCCGGCAATCATCACACATCCCTTTCGTCGCCATACTCACCGGCCGCAACCGGCTGGTGCTCGGTGAGATCAACTGGACGCTATTCGCCATCAGCCTGGCGGCGTATGCCATCGTGCTGGCATTTCACGCCGCCTGGTTTGGCGCGTCGCCGTTTGCGTAAGCGCCAGGTCACTACTGTGTAGCTATATTCACAGCCGCAGTCTGTTTGTTCTGCTTGAAAACCTCATCACGCAACAGAAAGTGTGACAGCGCAGGAATGCCGATGAGTGCGCCGACCATGTTCCAGACAAACATGAAGGTCAGCAGAATGCCCATGTCGGCCTGAAACTTGATCGGTGAAAGCGCCCAAGTGACGACGCCAGCAGCCAGTGTAATGCCAACCAGGGCGACGACTTTGCCAGTGAAACCAATAGCACGCCGATAAGCCTCCTGAAGTGGTACACCGGCACGCTGATGGGACAATTGCACACTTAGCAGATATAGCGCGTAATCAACCCCAATGCCTACACCCAAGGCGATCACCGGCAAGGTGGCGACCTTGATGCCAATGCCAAGTATGACCATCAATGCTTCCGCCATTATCGAGGTTAGCGCCAGCGGCACCACGGCGACGATCACCGCGCGCCAGCTACGGAAAGTAATGAAGCACAAGACGATAACTGCGGCATAGACCAGATACAGCATCGTGCGGTTGGCACGCTCCACAGTCTCATTGGTGGCGGCGGCCACGCCTGCTGAACCGCCGGCTAGCAAAAATTGATATTCCTGATTGCTGTGGGTGTCAGCAAACTTCCTGGCTACGCCGGCTACTTGACTCAGGGTTTGAGCCTTGTGGTCAGTCAGGTAGGCGGTGATTATGCCAGTCGTCATCGTGACATCGATTAATTCCGGATACTCGCGAGCTACAGTTCCTATGAGTTGTCCCAATACTGCTGGATCGCGATTTAGTGTCAGCCATTTGGGTGAACCTTCATAGCTTCCTGCTGTCGTTAGACGGGCGAATTCCGCTGGCGAGGCAATGGCTTGAACCGATGAAAGTTCACGCAACTGCATTGCCAGCCGATCCTGATCAAGCAATACGGGATAAGCGCCCACGCCACCCGTTGCTTTGACTATGATAGAAAACTGGTCGCTGGAGAGTCCATAATTCTTGGTCATGAATGCATTGTCACGGTTATAACGCGAATCGGCACGCAACTCGGATGCGCCCGGTTCAAGATCACCGATCTGCACATTGAGACTGATTACATAAGCGCCAATGCCCAGAATAGACGCGACAGCCAGGGTAATCGTTGCGTGGCGTCGCTCGGTAAAACCGCTTAGTCCATGCAAAACACCTTGGTCACTTCTGGCCTCGGCACGTAGCGAACGCTCAGCCGCCGCTGGGGTGACACCTGTATAGGAAAGCAACACAGGCAGCAATAACAGGTTGGTAAACACTAATATAGCCACACCGATGCTGGCCGTCATGGCCAGCTCGCGGATCACCGGGATGTCGATCACCATCAGTACGGCAAAGCCAACGGCATCTGCTGCCAATGCAGTCGCGCCGGCGAGAAACAGCCGTCGGAAGGTATAACGGGCGGCGACATAGCGGTGCGTACCGCGCCCTATATCCTGCATGATGCCGTTCATTTTTTGGGCACCGTGCGATACACCGATGGCGAACACCAGAAAAGGTACCAGGATGGAATAAGGATCAAGGACGAATCCCAGCAAATGGACAGCGCCAAGCTGCCAGATCACTGCCACTAGAGAACATCCGAGCACCAACAGGGTGCTGCGCAGGCAGCGGGTGTAGTAATAGATGATGATTGCCGCCAGCACCGCTGCGAGGGCAAAATAGGTCATGACCTGGAACAAGCCATCAATCAGGTCCCCCATTAACTGGGCAAAACCGTCAATATGAATGTGGATGAAATTCGACTGTTTGGAACGCACCTTGGCCTCAAGTTCATGTACAAAGGCGGCGTAATCCAGTGGCTTGCCGGTGTTGGCGTCGATGTCCAGCAATGGCACGAAAATCAGACTTGACCGCTGGTTATTGGCGACCAAACTACCAACAAGGCTGGCACGGGTTACATTCGCCTTGAGTTGAGCAATGGAATCAGCTGATCCATCATAATTGGGTGGCATTACCGGACCGCCAAGAAATCCCTCCTCGGTCACCTTGGTCCAGCGCACGACGGGCATCCACAAGGACTTTACAAACATGCGGTCAACGCCGGGCATCAGATACACCGCATCATTGACCTCCTGCAGCACCTGTAGATAATGGGTATCGTAAATATCGCCCTTCAGGTTTTCAACATCGATGCGGATAGAGTTGCTCCGGCTGCGCAATAATTCCTTGATCTCTTTCTTTTGATAATTCTTGATGAATTCATGTGATTGCGGCAGCATCTTGTCAAAACTTGTATTGACCATCAGCTTGCTGGCTTGGTAACCAAGAAAGACGGTGAGCAAAATGCAAAACAGGGTCACTACCAACCTGTTGTTGAAAACCAGACGTTCAAGCAGAATGCCCGAGCGTGTATCAAATTGCTGTGGATCTTTGATTACCGGGGCTACGGTTTGTTCAAAAGTCGTCATTGAGGTTATTCCAGATGAAGGAGTACAAGCTTTTTGTCATAGCCAGAATTGGGAAACCCGGCTTTTATTATTCTTTGCCAGCAGAGGATGAGGGTAGCAGTTGCTCCACTTTGATTCCGCTGTAGCCTACCAATATAAGTTGCTCAGATGCATATGCCACAATGTTGCTGGCAAACACCATGGGCTGCTTGATTGGCAGAGCATGAAGGGTTTTCCAGTCAGCATCACCAATAAAAACTTCGCCATCCTGCGACACAATTAATGGGCGCTGGCCATCGGCGGTGGTTGAGATGGAAGTTAGATTCATGCTTGTGCCAAGCTGTACCTGGTGCCAGGTTGCACCCGCATCAATGCTACGAAAAGCTGTGCCGCCGAGCCCAACTGCCAGCAGCGTATCTCCATGACCCGCAATACTAAAAAAACTCCCCCGATAACCCGTTGATAGTGATCCAAAATGCTGTTTCGTCGGGTCAAGTTTCCAAATGATTCCGCGTTCTCCAACAATATAGAGTGTGCTGTCTATAGGTTGAATATCATTCAGATTAAAAAACTGCTCATTGTCGATTTGATGCAGCAAGGGTTCCCATGTCTTGCCACCATCCTGTGTCATCAGGATGGATCCGAATGACCCGACAACATAACCAACTTGTTCGTTTTTGAAATGCACGCCTAGATAAGGCAGTGACGCAGGAACTTTGGCGTTCAGGCGGGTTTGATCAAGGTACCGTTGCATGCCCGCATCACCGGCGTCCACAAGCTTCTGATAATAAGCGGGCAAAGCAGTAGCTGCCATCTTGCCATCGTACTGCTTAGTCCAGGTTTCACCCATATCGGTTGTAGCCAGAATTACGCCATCGTGCCCTACAGCCCAGCCGTGGGTCTGGGTGGGGAAGCTGAGTGCGGTTAGATCTGATTGAACGGGCACCTGCGCCTGACGCCAGGTAGTGCCACCATCATCCGATAGTACGATAAGACCCCGCAAGCCAACCCCGATGATTCTTCTCTTGACGACAGTTACTGCCAAAATCGGCTGCCGTTCCAATTTCAGTACACCGCCTATCCGCATGGCGGGTAGAGCCAGCGTGTCCTTAAAACTGTTGCCAACGGAGGTCTGTGCAGTACTGACGTTGCTAAATGCCAAAAAAAGATAAATGCAATGAGCAGGGACCAGCTTAAGAAACAGAATGAATTGCCGCATAAGGTTCCGGGATGCGTATGAAGTGGAATAAGAGATAAAAATTCGGCATTCAAAATGCAGTGAATGCCGAATGTCTTTAATCAACTGAAGGACTACCTGATGCCGACCGACTCCATGACAGATGAAGTCCATCTGTTCAGATCCGCTGGCGCATCGGACAGTATCTTGACATAGCTGTCCGGCTTATTGAATGCTGCGGCGGCAATGTATTCACGCTTGTTTAAATCGTAGATCAGCATGTCGTTAAAAGAATAGGTTTGAAATTTCGGAAGTGGCAGGCTTGAGAAAAAACCAGTACGATGCAATTTACCTGCCTGATCGTAGTAATCCGTCGCCACAATGGCCCATGAGTCTTCATCAATAAAGAGGGTGCGGCGCGTGTCCCGGTGCCGTTTGCCCTTCTTGAGCGTTGCTTCAACTACCCAGA
>DIUK01000081.1 GCA_002422995.1 Rhodocyclaceae bacterium UBA6160 | reverse complement strand
GCATTGCGGTTACCCAAGGTGGGTAACCAGCGCGCGAGTGCTGCTGTTGGCGCGACCAAAATACCCGTGTTGATTTCGCGTATCTGGCGCTCTATGTCGGTAGCATCTTTTTCTTCAACAATACACGTCACCTTGCCTGCTTCACGCACAATGCGACCATAACCCTTGGGATTATCCAAATGCGCGGTAAGCAAAGTTAACCCGCCATGCTGGGCAGCTTTCAACAGATGCTGCAGGGTGGTTGCCTGAATCAGTGGTACATCCCCATACAGCACCAGCGTGAGCGAAGCATCAGCCGACGAACTTTCTGCCAACTGGGGCATGGCCTGCAGCACCGCATGCCCGGTGCCCAGTTGGGGAGACTGCATCGCCCAACACAGATCGGGGGCTTGTAAAGCCGCTTGAACTTGCTCACCACCATGCCCATACACCACGCAAATACGCGCTGCACTTAAAGTGCGTGCTGTATCCAGCACATGTCCCAGCATAGGTTTACCGGCCAGCGGGTGTAACACTTTCGGTAGCGCTGAGTGCATGCGCTTACCTTGGCCTGCGGCAAGAATAACAACATTAATCTTCATGCGGCAGACTCCTGCGTAAGTGAATTTAGCGGGCTTGATTTATCGTGGCAAAACGCTCTCGCCCATCAAGAATTCATCCACAGCACGGGCGCACTGTCGTCCTTCACGGATAGCCCAAACCACCAGCGACTGCCCGCGGCGGATATCGCCCGCCGCAAAAACGCCAGGCACATTGGTGTGATAAGCCACCTCGCCTTCGGTGCTGGCACTTGCATTGCCACGTGGGTCCTTGGCAATACCAAAAGCCTCTAGCACGCCACCGACCGGACTCACAAAACCCATGGCAAGGAACGCAAAGTCAGCCTGAATTTCAAATTCAGAACCGGCCACTTCGTGCATCTTGCCGTCTTTCCATTCCAGCCGCACCGCACGCACCGCTTTGAGATGGCCACGCAACGGGCCTTGGTCATGCGCAATGAACGCTTTCGTACCGATAGCCCAATCGCGCTCGCAACCTTCTTCGTGTGAAGATGATGTGCGCAGGCGCAATGGCCAGTAAGGCCAAGTCAGCGCACCATTTTCCTGCTCGGGCGGACGCGGCATCAGCTCGATTTGCGTGACGGACGCCGCGCCATGGCGGTTGGACGTACCCACGCAATCGGAACCCGTATCGCCACCGCCGATCACCAGCACGTGCTTGCCTTTCACATTGATCGGATTTTTACGTCCGCCTGCGACTTCCTTATTTTGCGGAATCAAAAATTCCAGCGCAAAGTGCACGCCCTTGGATTGACGGCCAGGGATGGGCAAGTCACGCGGCACTTCTGAGCCACCCGCCAACACCACCGCATCAAAGTCCTTTTTCAACTGCGCAGTTGTAATGGTTTTTTTCGCATCACAATTGATGCCCGTTGCCAGCTTGGCATCGGTCACCATCACGCCAGGCGCGAACTTCACGCCTTCAGCCTGCATTTGCGCCATGCGCCAGTCGATCAAGCGCTTATCAAGCTTGAAGTCTGGAATGCCGTAGCGCAAAAGCCCCCCGATGCGATCGCTTTTCTCGAATACGGTAACCTCATGCCCCACGCGCGCCAACTGTTGCGCGACGGCCAGGCCTGCGGGACCTGAGCCCACAACAGCCACTTTTTTGCCCGTTTTCTGCATGGGTGGCTGAGGCACTACCCAACCATTTTCACCGGCTTTATCAATAATTACCCGCTCAATGGACTTAATGCCCACCGGCGTTTGCGGAATATTCAGCGTGCAAGCCGCCTCACAAGGTGCAGGACAAATGCGGCTGGTGAATTCCGGGAAATTATTGGTCGAATGCAATACCTCAATAGCTTCTTGCCAATTGCCACGGTAAACCAAATCATTCCAGTCCGGAATAATGTTGTTCACCGGGCAACCCGTATTGCAAAACGGAATGCCACAGTCCATGCAGCGTGCGGCTTGTACCTTGGCCTTGTCGTCTGACAGGCGCAGCACAAATTCCTTGTATTCGGTGACGCGTTGAGCAACTGGCTCGTAAGTCTCAGTAACCCGTTCAAACTCTAAAAACCCGGTGGGCTTACCCATCAAGCGGCCTCTTTTATCTTGGTCGCCGCCATTTCTTTCAATGCACGACGATATTCATGGGGAAAAACTTTCACAAATTTAGCGAGCGTTTGCGACCAGTTGGCCAGTAAGCCCTTTGCCTGTGCACTGCCTGTGAGTTCAACATGCTGCTCTATCATGCGGCGCAACTGNNTTTCATCCACTTGCGCAGCGGCAGGAAGAACAGGTTCTAGTGCCACCATAGCTGGATTGCAGCGCTGGGAAAACTGGCCATCTGCGTCATACACATAGGCGATACCGCCCGACATGCCTGCAGCAAAGTTGCGACCTGTCAAACCCAGCACCACCACCGTACCGCCTGTCATGTATTCGCAACCGTGATCGCCCGTGCCTTCAACCACAGCTGATGCACCCGAGTTGCGCACAGCGAAACGCTCACCGGCCACGCCACTCAAAAACGCTTCGCCTTCGGTCGCGCCATAAAGTGCCGTATTGCCGACAATGATGTTAT
Organism: Rhodocyclaceae bacterium UBA6160; assembly: GCA_002422995.1. Taxonomy (GTDB): domain Bacteria; phylum Pseudomonadota; class Gammaproteobacteria; order Burkholderiales; family Rhodocyclaceae; genus Rugosibacter. The sequence goes on along the minus strand of DIUK01000081.1, from coordinate 657 downwards.
CCGCTGAATTGCCACGGAAGGCCTTGGGCGGACGCACAATCACGCGCCCTCCTGATAAACCCTTGCCGACGTAGTCGTTGCCTTCACCAACCAAGTCGAGCGTAATGCCGCGCGCTAAAAATGCCGCAAAACTTTGTCCGGCTGTGCCAGAGAGCGTGATGCTGATCGTCCCATCAGGCAAACCCTTATTGCCATAGCGCTTGGCCACTTCATGCGAGAGCAAGGTGCCTACCGTGCGGTTGGCGTTTTTGATGGCGGCCTCAATGCGCACCGGTTTGGCTTTTTCAATGGCAGACTTGGCCTGGGCAATCAACTGATGGTCCAGCGCGCGCACCAGCCCGTGATCCTGCGTCTCGCAATGATGCAAGGCCACATCAGCTGCGACAGGCGGCATATAGAAAATCCGCGAGAAATCCAGCCCTTTGGCCTTCCAGTGCTCAATGCCCTGCCGAGTATCCAGCAAGTCAGCGCGTCCAACTAGGTCATCAAAGCGGCGAATGCCCAGTTGCGCCATGAGCTCACGCACTTCTTCGGCCACAAAGAAGAAGTAATTCACCACATGCTCAGGCTGACCGGAAAAGCGCTTCCTTAGCACCGGGTCTTGCGTTGCCACTCCCACCGGGCAGGTATTCAGATGGCATTTACGCATCATGATGC
>DIUK01000101.1:5706-9555 GCA_002422995.1 Rhodocyclaceae bacterium UBA6160 | reverse complement strand
CGCGCCGTCGACGCCGCCTACGCCTATAAAGACGCCCCCACCGACGCCGCCCGCGTCGCCTTCCTCTTCGCCCGCTACCAAGCCCTCACCAGCCTGCTGCCCGCGCAAGCCACAAAATCTCGGCGTGGCGGCAAAGTAAAAATATGAGCCGCCGTATCACCAGCGCCGACTTTTCCCTGACTTAAGCATGGCGCGCCGTCGCAAGTCCAAAGAATCCCCCATCGAGGCGCTATTCAAGGCGCCGTGGTGGGTTAGCATGCTTTCCGCTGTGGTGGTGCTCATTTTTTTCAAAATGGTACTGCCTTCGATGGCGGCCTCCAACCTGATCCTGAAACCGATTGCGGCAGCGCTGTCTGGCATGGTCTGGTTGTTTGCCGGGGTTTTGTTTTTCGTTGGTTTGTTGTCTTTCATCCGTGAAAAGTTTTCGCCTGAAAAGTCTGCAAATCAACTGGTAACGCCAAAATATCGGACTGCCGCTGAGCAGCCAAAACCAGAGGAAGATCGCATTTGGAACGAAGGGAAGGCGGCGTCAGCTACCACCAGTGTCAAACCAACGGAATGGAGTATTAGCCTCCTGCGTGATCTTGAATGGAAGCGCTTCGAAGATGTCTGCCAGCAGTTTTACACGTTGAAGGGCATCAAGAGTGAAACCACGCAACTTGGCGCGGATGGCGGCATTGATATTCGCTTGTATCAGGATGGCTCTGGCAAGCCTACGTCGATTGTCCAGTGCAAGGCCTGGGGGCGCTATGTTGGCGTCAAGCCCATCCGTGAATTGTTGGGCGTGATGGCTCACGAGAAAATCGAGAAAGCATTTTTCATGGCGTCGAGCCGCTTTACCGATGAGGCAAGGGCTTTTGCCAAAACCAACCGAATCACGCTGATCGACGGCGAAATGCTGGTGGCGATGATTAAGCGTTTGCCTGACACTCAACAGCAAGCCTTGCTGGCTTTCGCCACCGCAGGCGACTTCACCACGCCGACATGTCCTTCATGTGGCATCAAGATGCGGCGGCTCCCAGGTAAACATGGCAAGCCTGATTTCTGGGGGTGCCAGAACTATCCGCGATGTAAACAAACGATAGGTGCGCGAACTGCTGCCGGGCAGTGACATGGAGGGAAGTGTTGCTGTGGTTTTCTCACAGCAGTGTTTTCGTTCTGCGTGGTATGGATGAATGTCTTGTTTTTATGTATCCCAAAATATACAATCTAAACCGTGAAGACCATTTACACCACGGAAGTTTTTGATGCATGGTTTGCCGGCTTGCGCGATGCGCAAGCGTTAGCGCGCATCAAAATGCGGATTCGCCGTGCGGAGGAAGGTAACTTCGGTGACTGTAAACCGGTGGGTGAGGGCGTGTCGGAAATGCGGATTCATTACGGGCCTGGTTATCGCGTGTATTTCGCGCAGCGCGGCATGGAAGTCGTGATTCTGCTGGCGGGTGGCGAGAAGTCATCGCAGGCAAAAGACATCAAGGCGGCGCTGAAACTGGCGCGCGAACTGTAGAAAGGAAAACGGACATGACACTCAAGCTGCGTAAATGGGACGTCGTAGAACACTTGAAGACCGATGAAGATATCGCGCTTTATCTGGACGCCTGCCTGGACGAGGCGGGGGATGATGCGGCGTTCATCGCCAAGGCGCTGGGCGACATTGCCCGCGCCAAAGGTATGAGCCAGCTTGCCCGCGATACGGGTCTGGGGCGCGAAAGCCTGTACAAGGCGCTGTCCGGCGAGGGAAACCCGAGCTTTGCCACCATTCTCAAGGTCATGGGCGCGCTGGGCGTTGAGCTGCACGTCAAGCCGCATGCCGATACATCTGCTGCGACGTAATGCAGATAGGTTGCCGTATCATCATCCGCTACGGCGAGAAGAGCGTTCTTTGCTCGGCCGCCTTGCAGCGCAGTTGTTTTACCAGCGCCGACTTTTCCTGAATCAACCACAAATCACCTTTTCCGTGCTGCTGACAGTCGCTGGATAAGGGCATAAAATGACCAAATATATTTACGCTTACGCTTTTTAATTAAGCCATGAACCCAATCAACGAACTTCGCTTTGCCGTGAACGACCGCATCAACGATGTCGATATCGGGCTGAAGCATGTTCCGTTGAGCTTGTTGGGCGAGTTCCAGAAAGACGTGAGCGAGTTCCTCAAGGGGGCTGATCGTGATGTTGATCCGGCGCAAGTGCTGATTGCGCTGGAAGATGGGTCACTGCGTTTTAGGGCTACCGGATTGGCTGTGATGGCCGCAGCTTCTTTATGGGCTGATCTGGAACAGTTGAAATCGCCTGATTCGCTGAGCCGGATAGATGCCAAGCGTGCAGCGGTAGTCGAGCGGTGGCAGACGGCTGCTCGGCAGAACCCACACAGGAATTATTTGGTTGCGGATAACGCTGCTCAAGTATTTTTTTCGATCAATGGGGCATCTGACTACCGCAGGGTTGAAGAGGCTTGGGTGCAAGTTGAAAAATATCTCCATGGCAAGGTGATTGATTTGGGAGGCAAGGCCAGCCCCAATGTTCACCTTGAAATTGAGGGGGGTGGAATTCTGAAAGTGGCGGCTAGTCAAGAATTGTTGGCAGGGGAAGAAAAAAACCACTTGTATCGTCCTGCATTGCTGCATGTCACCGCTGAAGAAAATCTCCGCACAGGTGTCTTGCGCAATCTGCGTTTGCTAGCGTTTGAAGCACATCAGCCACGCTATGACGATGATGAATTTCAACAAATGGTTGAGCGTGGCACACGAGCGTGGGCAGGCGTTTCCAGTGCCGCAGATTGGGTTGAGACATTGCGTGGTGGCGCGTAATGACGGCGGCAGTTTTGCTGGATACAAGCTTTTTGATTTCGCTGGTTGATAAAATGCGAAAGCATCACACCGTTGCAACTCAGTATTACCGCTTGCTGCTAGAGCAACAAGCGCCTATGTATTTTTCAGCGATTGTCGCTGCCGAGTTTGCCATCAAGCAACCTGTTACTGATTTACCCCTGAAAAACTTTCGTTCAATTCCTTTCAACATCCCACACTCAATAGAGGCCGCGCGATTGTGGAATGCGCTTGGTAGTCGCGACAGCGGTGATAATCGTGCGGTAGTTAGGGATGACGTGAAATTGATGGCGCAGGCGGCGCGTGAAGGGATTCCTTTCCTGATCACAGAAGACGCGTCCACCCTGTATAAATACTGCGATCGTTTGCGAACTTCAGGCGCGTTGAATGTCAGGGCAATAAAACTGGTGGATGGTTTTGATGCATCAGCACTGCGCGAAGACGGTCAGCGGGGATTGATTTTGGGGCAGGCAGAAGATTCCGATACAGCGCAATAAGTAAAACTTCCTCGCTCGCTGCGCGATTTGTTGTTGTAAAAGAGAATGAGCCGAAAAGAGCCGCTATCGCGGCTCCTGGTTTATCTGGCTAGCCGATAGATTGGCGAATAACCTCGCGCAATGTGCGCACATCACCGAAGGAGTAAGCCACCGTCACAGTTGGTCGTAAGCGGCGTCTTCGTCGTTATTCCATACTGCGGCGAAGCTCGCTTCGCTGGCGCGGGCGGCGGCAGTCACCAGGCGATGATCATCTTCGCGTGTGCGCAGAAAATCAACAAAGTCCTCAACCTCCGCCAGTCGCTGCGGCGGCAACTGTCTGATCTTTTCGATTAACACTTGCTCGGTTGCGCTCATTGTGTTTACTCCTGTTGAATCGATGGTGTGCTTAGTCGGGTTAATATGAGCCAAGGCTTTTATGCAACAGACAAACGGATATTGTACGGCGATTTGATGCGTGGGCGGTTCAAGCCATAGATGCTAAACCGCATTGCAATGCCAAGGTAAAACGGTGGGCTGCCGTATCATCA
>DIUK01000101.1:0-5575 GCA_002422995.1 Rhodocyclaceae bacterium UBA6160 | reverse complement strand
CGCGTGGCGCAGGGCTTGAAGCTCGAGGCGCATCAGTTGTTGGGGGGGGATTTGCTGCTCACGGCGGATCATCCGTGGGCGGCGGACTATTCGGTTGAGGCGGCGGCGCGCGGTTTGCGGGTGGCGCAGAGTGCGACGTTTCCGAGCATGGTGCAGACCGAAGGTGCGAACGGTTTGGCAACGCAGTTGGCGGAGATCAAGGCGGTGTCGGAAAACTATCCGCTGCGCGGGACTTTGCGCATTGCGCCAGGCTTGAGTACTCAGGATGAGAAAACGCAAGTCGTGCCACGAGTGGGCGAGGCCTGGCCGGATGAGCGGCTGGCGACTGCCTTGAGTTTATCGAAAGGCAGCCGTTTGGCGTTAGGCAATGCGAATGTGAATATTGATGCGATTTTGACGCTGGAGCCAGATCGCGGCACGAATTTGCTGGCTTTAGCGCCACGCTTGATGATTAATCTGGCGGACTTGCCTGCCACGGGCTTGATTCAACCCGGCAGCCGCGTGAGTTATCGGCTGCATCTGGCGGGCGAGCCGCGTGCGGTGGCGGGTTTTAGTGAATGGGCCAAGGCGCGGCTGGGGCGCGGCGAAAAGCTGGAAAGCCTGGATAACGCGCGGCCGGAGATTCGCAACATCACTGAGCGGGCGCAGCGCTTTTTGCGCTTGGCGGCGTTGCTGGCCGTGGTTTTGGCGGCAGTGGCAGTGGCCCTGGCGGCGGAGCGTTACATGCGGCGACATTTGGATGGGTGCGCGGTGATGCGTTGTCTGGGGGCGTCTAGCGCACAAATTTTGCTGATTCATGGCGGCGAATTTTTGCTGTTTGGCTGCTTGGCGACATTGGTGGGTTGCGGGCTGGGTTATGCGGTGCAGGCGGTGTTGCAGCAGTTGCTGGGCGGTTTGCTGGTGACGGCTTTGCCTGCGCCATCTTTATTGCCTTGGCTGCATGGTTTGCTGGTTGGGCTGATTCTGGTGGGCGGTTTTGCCTTGCCGCCACTTTTGCGGCTGCGCCGTGCATCCACTTTGCGCGTGTTGCGGCGTGAAATGGCGTTTGAATCGGCGTCTGTCATGGCTTATTTATTGGGCGGCGTGTTGCTGGCTGGCTTGATGCTGTGGATGGCGGGCGGCTTGAAATTGGGCTTGATGGTGCTGGGCGGATTTTTTGCTGCACTGGTGGTATTCGCGCTGGTGTTGCATGGCTGGGTGGCGCTGCTGGGATGGGTGAGGCCAACGGGTGGTGGTTATGGCTGGCGACATGGGCTGGTGAATTTGCGGCGGCGTTTGAAGACAACGCTGGTGCAGGCGGTGGCGCTCGCCTTGGGACTTACCGCCTTGCTGCTCTTCACCGTGGCGCGCGGCGATTTGTTGGCGAGCTGGCAAAAGAATCTGCCGCCGGATGCACCGAATCGGTTTGTGATCAATATCCAGCCCGATCAGCGTCTCGCCATCGCCGACTTTTTTAACCAGCAGGGCTTGCCGTCGCCGGTATTGGCGCCGATGGTGCGTGGGCGCTTGGTGGCGATCAATGGTGTGGCGATTGATCCTAAGAAATACGCGGATGAGCAAGCCCAGCGGTTGCTTGACCGTGAGTTCAATTTATCGTGGACGGCGGATTTGCCTGCAGGTAATCGCGTGACTGACGGGCGTTGGCATGGTGCGAGCAGAACGGCCGAATTTTCAGTGGAGCAGGGCATTGCCAAAACGCTGAGCTTGAAGCTGGGTGATCGACTGGCATACGATATTGCCGGGCAGCGCGTTGAGGCGACCATTACGTCGCTGCGTACGCTGGATTGGGATTCGATGCGGGTGAACTTTTTCGTCGTCGCGCCGCCAGGTTTGCTGGATGCCGCACCGGCAAGCTATATCACCAGTTTTTATCTGCCGGACAATCGCGGGGCGGTGATTCCTGAATTGGTCAAGGCTTATCCAAACCTCACCGTCATTGATATTGCCTCGTTGGTCAAGCAGCTCAATGCCACGCTCGATCAAGTGGTGCGTGCGGTCGAGTTGGTCTTCGGTTTTGCTGTGCTGGCCGGGCTCGCTGTTTTGTATGCGGCGCTGCAAGCGAGTAGTGATGAGCGCCAGCATGAACTGGCGGTGCTGCGGGCGCTGGGTGCTAGGCGGCGGCAGCTTATTTATGCGCTGCTGGCGGAGTTTTTGATGCTGGGTGCGATGGCCGGTTTGCTGGCGGGCATTGCCGCAAGCCTGATTGGTTGGGGCTTGGCGCGCTTTGTGTTTCAGCTGGATTATTTGCCGCAGCCGCAACTTTGGTTCATCGGCATGGCGGCAGGCAGTGTCATCGTGGCGACGGTGGGATGGTTGAGTTCAGCCAAACTGTTGCGTCAACCGGCGATGGTGGCTTTACGGGCTTCGTAGGATTGCAAAAACAGCAAATAGAAGCTTGGTGAACACAAGGTGAGCGTGTGTTGGCGTGATAAGATCAAGCCTATTTCTTGTAGCGGCCTCTAGCGGTCACATGCGGTTATGTGGCCGCTTTGTTTTCCCTGTTTTCAATTAGCTTTTTCCTTTTTTCGCGTTTGTGCTGAAGTTTTCTGGAGTTTCAAGTATGTCGATTGTCATCACCCTGCCCGATGGTTCAAAACGAGAATATCCACAGCCTGTCACGGTAGCTGAAGTCGCTGCATCCATTGGGGCCGGCTTGGCCAAGGCAGCGCTGGCCGGACGGGTAGATGGCCGGTTGGTAGATACCTCCCACTTGGTAGATCAGGATGCACAGTTAGCCATCGTGACAGATAAAGATGCCGATGGCTTGGAGGTGATCCGGCATTCCACGGCGCATTTGCTGGCTTATGCGGTGAAGGATTTGTTCCCCGAAGCGCAGGTGACCATAGGCCCGGTGATCGATAACGGCTTTTATTATGACTTTGCCTACACGCGCCCCTTTACGCCAGAGGATTTGGCGGCGATTGAAAAGCGCATGGCCGAGTTGGCGAAAAAGGATTTCCCGGTGACACGCGAGGTGGTGTCGCGCGATGAGGCAGTCAAGTTTTTCACCGGTTTGGGTGAGCACTACAAGGCCGAGCTGATTGCGGCTATTCCGCAGGGCGAGGATGTATCGCTTTATCGCGAAGGCGATTTCGTCGATCTTTGCCGTGGCCCGCATGTGCCTTCAACCGGCAAACTCAAGGTTTTCAAGTTGATGAAAGTGGCTGGTGCGTATTGGCGCGGCGACTCCAAAAACGCGATGTTGCAGCGGGTCTATGGCACGGCCTGGGCGAAGAAAGAAGATCTTGACGCTTATTTGCACATGCTCGAAGAGGCCGAAAAGCGCGATCATCGCAAGCTGGGCCGTCAGCTCGATTTATTTCATCTGCAAGAAGAAGCGCCCGGCATGGTGTTCTGGCATCCCCATGGTTGGACGGTGTGGCAGGAAATAGAACAATACATGCGTCAGGTGTATCGCGACAATGGCTATCAAGAGGTGCGCTGTCCGCAGATTCTGGAGCGCACGCTATGGGAAAAGTCTGGCCACTGGGAACATTACCATGAGCACATGTTCACGACCGAGTCGGAAAAACGCGACTACGCGGTAAAACCGATGAACTGTCCCGGACATGTGCAGATTTTCAATATGGGTATCCGTTCCTATCGCGATTTGCCGTTGCGTTATGGCGAGTTTGGTTCCTGCCATCGCAATGAGCCTTCAGGTGCTTTGCATGGTGTCATGCGCGTGCGCGGCTTTACGCAGGACGATGGCCATATTTTCTGTACCGAAGACCAGATTCAGCAGGAAGTGACGGCTTTTAATGATCTGGTGCGGCAGGTGTATGCCGATTTTGGCTTTACCGAGGTGGCCGTCAAGCTGGCCTTGCGCCCGGAAAGTCGCGTGGGTGAAGATGCATCGTGGGACAAGGCTGAAAATGCCTTGCGTGCATCGCTCTCAGCCAGCGGCTTGGCTTGGGAAGAGCTGCCTGGTGAAGGCGCGTTTTACGGCCCCAAGATCGAATTCCACATCAAGGACGCGATTGGCCGCTCATGGCAATGCGGTACGGTGCAGGTTGATTTTTCCATGCCGCAGCGGCTGGGGGCTGAATTTATCGGCGAAGACAATACGCGCCATACGCCAGTCATGTTGCATCGCGCGATCCTGGGTTCCCTTGAGCGTTTCATCGGCATCCTGATCGAAAACCATGCCGGTGCCTTCCCGTTATGGCTATCTCCGGTGCAAATTGTGGTGATGAATATTTCCGAAGCGCAGGCCGATTACGCGATAGAAGTGACCCAGTTATTGCAAAAAGCAGGCCTTCGCGCGGAAAGTGATTTGCGCGGAGAGAAAATAAACTATAAAATACGCGAACATAGTTTGTTGAAGCGGCCTTATATCGTTGTTGTAGGTGACAAGGAAAAGGCCGCCGGGTTGGTCGCTTTGCGTGCCCGTGGCAATCAAGATCTCGGGCAAATGTCCCCTCAAGCCTTGGTTGAACACTTGCTGGATGAGAAAAACAGCAAGCGTGGTACTGTTATTGCGGTCTAATATATTGTTTTTACGGAGAATCGAACCATCGCTCAAGATAAGTCGCAGCGTCTGAATGACGAAATTACGTCCCCTGAAGTTCGTTTGGTCGGGGAAGATGGCGAGCAGTTAGGTATTGTTCCAATACGGCAGGCGCTAACCCTGGCAGATGAGGCTGGTCTGGATTTGGTGGAAATTGCGCCAACCGCTGTGCCTCCCGTGTGCAAGATTATGGATGTTGGTAAATTCAAATACCAAGAAGCCAAACGTCAGCACGAAGCTAAGTTAAAGCAAAAGCAAGTGTTGGTAAAAGAAGTCAAATTTCGTCCGGGTACGGATGAAAATGATTACCAGATCAAGCTGCGCAATGTGGTTAAGTTTTTGGGTGAAGGCGATAAAGCAAAAATTACTTTGCGTTTTCGCGGCCGTGAAATGGCTCACCAGGAAATTGGCATGCGTATGCTGGAACGTATCAAGGCGGATCTTGAGCAGCATGCAATGGTTGAGCAGTTTCCAAAAATGGAGGGTCGTCAGCTGGTTATGGTGATGTCTCCTTCCAGGAAGAAGCCGCAGTAAGTAATAAGCGCAACTTTTAAGTTGTTGTAGTAAAATAAAGAATTTACGAATTTCCCTGCAGGGTGCAAACCGGGTGGGGATAAGAAGTGGTGGCAGGTCATCAAGCATTCCCAAGGCGGGAAACACCTGGCTATCATGTAATAGGGAGATCTTCGATGCCGAAGATGAAGACCAAGAGCGGTGCCAAGAAGCGCTTTATCGTGCGCGCTTCCGGTAGTATCAAGCGCTCACAGGCGTTTAAACGTCACATTCTCACCAAGAAAACGACCAAGACCAAGCGTCAGTTGCGCGGTATGCTCACTGTGCACGCCTCCGATGTTAAATCCGTTCGCGCAATGCTGCCGAACGCTTAAGGAGACTAGAACATGCCTAGAGTAAAACGTGGTGTAACGGCGCATGCGCGCCACAAGAAAATTCTCGACAAAGCCAAAGGCTATCGCGGTCGCCGCAGTACGGTCTATCGTATCGCTAAAGAAGCGGTAATGAAGGCTGGGCAATATGCCTATCGTGACCGTCGTCAACGCAAGCGTC
>DIUK01000120.1 GCA_002422995.1 Rhodocyclaceae bacterium UBA6160 | reverse complement strand
GAAGGCTTGCGCTTCGCGATTCGTGAAGGTGGCCGGACCGTAGGTGCCGGGGTCGTTGCGAAAGTGCTTGAGTAATTATTTTGACTTAACAGTTGTAGCCGATGTATCTAAGTTGTATAATTAAAAGTTACCCTGTTTTATTATCGCTCTTTAAGTTCTAAGGAAATTCTATGCAAAATCAAAAGATTCGCATTCGTCTCAAGGCATTTGACTATAGGTTAATCGATCAATCTGCTTTGGAAATTGTGGAGACTGCAAAAAGAACTGGTGCGGTTGTTAGTGGGCCTATCCCATTACCTACAAGAAAAGAGCGATTTGATATTTTGCGTTCTCCGCACGTGAATAAGGCGTCTCGAGATCAATTTGAAATTAGGACGCATCTGAGGTTGATGGATATCATTGATCCAACTGATAAGACTGTAGATGCGCTAATGAAGCTGGATTTACCGGCAGGTGTGGATGTGGAAATTAAGTTGCAATAAACGGTTTAATTTAATTATGCTTTAACTGATCTGGCCAATCGTAGCCAGAGTTTAGGAGAATAAAATGAGTCTAGGCCTTGTGGGTCGCAAGGTTGGTATGATGCGTATTTTCACTGAGGATGGTAGTTCTACTCCGGTGACTGTGCTTGATGTGTCAGACAATCGCATATCCCAAATTAAAACTAAGTCCGAGGACGGCTATTCTGCTGTTCAGGTGGCTTTCGGCGGTAGGCGTGCGAGTAGGGTTTCAAAGTCAGCAGCCGGTCATTTTGCTAAAGCTGGTGTTGAAGCGGGAAATGTTTTGCGCGAATTTAAGGTTCATGGCTCTCAAATTGATGCTCTGAATTTGGGCGATAAAATAAGTACTTCGATTTTTTCGGTTGGTCAATTGGTTGATGTTAGTGGTGTCTCTATTGGTAAGGGTTATGCAGGTGCAATAAAGAGGCATAACTTTTCTTCTAATAGGGCGTCTCATGGTAATTCGCTATCACATAACTCTGCGGGCTCTATTGGTATGGCCCAGGATCCCGGCCGAGTTTTCCCTGGTAAGCGGATGGCGGGGCACTTAGGTGATCGCGCGTGTACTGTTCAAAATCTTGAGGTTGTTAGGGTTGATGATGCGCGGCAGCTGCTTATGGTTAGAGGGGCTATTCCTGGTGCAAAAGGCGGTGATGTAGTGATTATGCCAGCAATCAAATCTTCTATGAAAGTTGGTGTTTGATTATGGATCTAAAAATAGTCGATTCGCAAGGTGCGGCAAGTGCCCTCCATACTGCTAATGATGCGGTATTTGGAAGGAATTTCAATGAGGCGTTAATTCATCAAGTTGTTGTTGCTTATCAGGCAAATGCTCGTTCAGCAAATAGCAAACAAAAAGATCGCGAAGAGGTCAATCATAGTACAAAAAAACCTTTCAAGCAGAAGGGTACTGGCCGAGCTCGGGCAGGTATGACATCTTCCCCTTTATGGCGAGGTGGTGGTCGAATTTTCCCTAACTCGCCTGATGAAAATTTTTCGCAGAAAATTAATCGCAAGATGCACAAGGCAGGTATGGCGTCAATTTACTCGCAATTAGTACGGGAAAATCGTTTGCTTGTTGTTGATGCCTTCCAGATTGATGCCCCCAAAACGCGTCTTGTTGCAAACAAACTAAAGGCAATGGGTTTGTCTGGCTCTACACTCATTTTGATTGACGCTCCGGATGAAAAGCTTTCCTTGGCTTCACGTAATCTCCCCGGCCTTCTCATTTTAGAGGCCCATCAAGCGGACCCCGTGTCTTTGGTGAGATTTTCGCAGGTTATTTTGACTAAAGCGGCTGTCGCTAAAGTTGAGGAGATTCTTTTATGAGTGGTAACTACAGTCAAGAGCGTTTGTTGCAGATATTGCTTTCCCCGATGATAACGGAAAAGGCAACTCGCGTTGCCGATAAGAATGAGCAAGTGATTTTTGCAGTAGTTTCTGATGCCACAAAGCCTGAGATAAAAGCTGCTGTTGAATTGCTCTTTAAGGTAAATGTTGAATCGGTTCAGGTGAGTAACTTGAAGGGAAAAGTTAAGCGTGTGGGGAAACATTTGGGTCGCAGAAATGGTTTACGTAAGGCTTATGTTTCATTGCAGAGCGGTCAGGAAATTAATTTCAGTGAAGGGGGCGCCGTTTAAATGTCTCTCATAAAAGTTAAGCCCACTTCACCGGGCCGTAGGTCACTAGTTAAAGTGGTTAATGCTGATTTATATAAAGGTAGGCCTTTTGCTAAGTTAGTTGAATCAAAAGTTAGAACTGGTGGTCGGAATGCCCATGGTCATATCACTTCAAGGCATGTCGGTGGCGGTCATAAAAAGCTATATCGACTTGTCGATTTTTTTAGGAATAAGGATGGTATCCCTGCCAAAGTTGAGCGGATTGAGTACGATCCCAATAGATCGGCAAACCTCGCTTTGGTATTGTATGCCGATGGTGATCGCAGTTATATCATTGGAACCAAGGGTATGGCAATTGGCCAGCAGGTAATCAGCGGTGTTGATGCACCGATTAAGTCTGGAAATACACTGCCTATTCGTAATATCCCAGTTGGTACTACCATTCACTGTATTGAGATGACTCCTGGTAAGGGTGCCCAAATGGTTCGCTCAGCTGGCACATCCGCACAGTTGCTTGCACGTGAGGGTACTTATGCACAGGTTCGATTACGTTCCGGTGAAATTCGCCGGGTACACGTTGAATGCCGAGCAACCATTGGGGAAGTTGGAAACGAGGAACATAGTCTGCGTAAAATTGGTAAGGCAGGTGCTCAGCGTTGGCGTGGTGTAAGGCCGACTGTGCGTGGTGTTGCAATGAACCCTGTAGACCATCCGCATGGTGGTGGCGAGGGAAGAACAGGAACCGGGCGCGTTCCGGTAAGTCCTTGGGGGCAGCCAACAAAAGGTTATCGCACCCGTAATAATAAACGCACTGACGTAATGATCGTTCAGCGCAGACACAAGCGGTAAGGGGTTAAATATGGCACGTTCAATTAAAAAAGGCCCATTCGTTGATGATCATCTTTTGAGGAGGGTTGATTCGGCTAAGCTTTCAAAAGATAAGCGTCCGATCAAGACGTGGTCGCGTCGTTCTACGATTTTGCCTGACTTCATAGGTCTTACTATAGCTGTTCATAATGGCAAGCAGCACATCCCGGTTTTTGTTTCTGAGAACATGGTTGGTCATAAATTAGGTGAGTTTGCTTTAACGCGTACATTTAAAGGGCACAGTGGTGGTAAAAAAGCTGTCGCCAAGAAGTGAGGTCTTAGAATGGAAACGAATGCAGTACTTAAAGGTGTTAGGTTGTCTTCCCAAAAAGGGCGCTTGGTCGCGGATTTGATACGCGGGAAAAATGTTGAAGATGCGCTCAATATTCTTTCATTCTCGCCTAAAAAAGGTGCAACTATCATTAAAAAAGTTTTGGAGTCTGCAATTGCAAACGCTGAACATAATGATGGGGCTGACATTGATGATTTGAAGGTGAAATGTATCTATGTTGAAAAAGGTACGGTGCTGAAGAGATTTACCGCTCGAGCAAAAGGTAGGGGCAACAGGATTTTGAAGCCTACATGCCATATTTTTGTAACTGTTGGTAATTAAGGATATCAAATGGGACAAAAAATACATCCAACAGGCTTTCGGTTAGCGGTAACTCGTAATTGGAGCTCTCGTTGGTATGCAACGACAAAAAATTTTCCGCAAATGCTTAAAGAGGATCTTGATGTAAGAGCTTTCCTTAAGAAAAAGCTGTCACATGCGTCAGTTGGTCGAATACTAATCGAGCGACCGGCAAAAAATGCACGTATCACTGTGTTCAGCTCACGTCCTGGTATTGTTATTGGGAAACGCGGTGAAGATATTGAAGTTCTCAAGGCTGAATTGCAGAAAAGAATGGGTGTTCCTGTTCACGTCAATATAGAAGAAATTCGTAAGCCAGAAATCGATGCTCAGCTTATTGCAGATTCAATTGCTCAGCAACTTGAAAAGCGCATAATGTTCAGGCGTGCAATGAAAAGAGCAATGCAAAATGCAATGCGCCTTGGTGCTCAGGGCATCAAAATTATGAGCTCTGGTCGACTTAACGGTGCTGAGATTGCGCGTAGGGAATGGTATCGTGAAGGTCGTGTTCCCCTCCATACGTTACGAGCAGATATTGATTATGGTGTTTCTGAAGCCCATACAACCTATGGAATTATTGGAATTAAAGTATGGGTTTACAAGGGTGAATACATTAATAAAAATGATGTCGTTCCCGAACCCCAAGCAACTGGTGACGACGCTAAGGCGAAAGCAAAGCGTTTTACTGCGAAAGCTCCAGATGATGTCGCTACCAAGGCCCCGGTTAAAAGAGTTCGCAGGGCTGCAGTAGAGAGTAATACTGAAGTTGCCAAGTCAGAGGATAAGGAATAAAAATATGTTACAGCCCTCTAGAAGAAAATATCGTAAAGAACAAAAGGGACGGAACACCGGTCTAGCTACCCGCGGTGCAAAAGTTAGTTTTGGTGAGTATGGGTTAAAAGCAATCGGCCGAGGACGTTTAACTGCAAGACAAATTGAAGCTGCCCGTCGAGCAATGACTCGTCATATTAAGCGTGGTGGCCGCATTTGGATTCGGATTTTTCCTGATAAGCCAATCTCCAAAAAGCCAGCCGAGGTTCGAATGGGTAATGGGAAAGGCTCACCAGAGTATTGGGTTGCTGAAATTCAACCGGGTAAGGTTTTATATGAGATGGATGGTGTTGATGAGGTGCTTGCTCGTGAAGCTTTTCGTCTTGCCGCAGCAAAACTTCCCCTTGAAACAACCTTTGTAACAAGACATTTAGGGTGATAAATATGAAAGCTGCTGTAATACGATCTAAAACTGCAACTGAAATTGCCGAGATGCTTATTAGCTTAAGGAAGAGTCAGTTTGGCTTGAGAATGCAAAGAGCTACCCAGCAATTAACTG
Organism: Rhodocyclaceae bacterium UBA6160; assembly: GCA_002422995.1. Classification (GTDB taxonomy): domain Bacteria; phylum Pseudomonadota; class Gammaproteobacteria; order Burkholderiales; family Rhodocyclaceae; genus Rugosibacter. The sequence goes on along the minus strand of DIUK01000120.1, from coordinate 11,765 downwards.
ATAACAGTCAGATTAGAAAAGCAAGAAAAGATGTCGCTCGTGTGAAAACTATTTTGCATGAAAAGGGAATGGTGAAGTAATGATTGAAAACTCTCGGAAAATGAACCGAACCCTCCAAGGGCGTGTTGTTTCAGATAAGATGGACAAAACTGTAACGGTCTTGGTTGAGCGTAAAGTCAAACACCCAGTAATTGGGAAAATACTTGTTCGATCAAAAAAGTACCATGCTGATATAAGCGCTGTTGTTGCTATTGCAGGTGACTTAGTAATGATTGAAGAGTGCGCCCCAATTTCTAAAACTAAAGCATGGAAGGTTACTCAAGTACTATCCAAGTCATAACTTGTGTTTTGACCAAAATAATCTTGACAAAATCCCGGAAGTTGAATATAATTTTTGGCTGTATTCGACTTTCTTGTCGAACTTAAGCTCCTAGCGGGCGCCAAAACTGATCACTTATAACATTGAGTGAATTAAGTTGGAGAAAAAATAATGATTCAAATGCAAACCATTCTCGATGTTGCTGATAACACCGGGGCTCGCTCAGTGATGTGTATTAAGGTTCTGGGTGGATCAAAGCGCCGCTATGCTAGCGTTGGTGATGTTATTAAGGTGAGCATCAAGGATGCTGCTCCTCGTGGCCGGGTGAAAAAAGGCGAGGTTTATAGTGCGGTGGTTGTTCGCACGGCGAAGGGTGTGCGGCGTAGTGATGGTTCTCTCGTTAAGTTTGATGGTAATGCGGCAGTGCTTCTTAATAGTAAGTTAGAGCCTATTGGTACGCGTATTTTTGGTCCGGTAACGCGTGAGCTGAGGACTGAGCGCTTTATGAAAATTGTATCGTTAGCCCCTGAAGTTCTTTAAATTGGAAAGGGTTAAAGAGATGAATAAGATTTGTAAGGGTGATGAGGTTGTTGTTATTACTGGGAAGGACAAGAATAAGCGTGGTTTGGTGCGTGCTTTGATTGGGTCATCCAAGGTTCTGGTTGAAGGTGTTGGTTTGGTAAAAAAACACGTTAAGCCTAATCCAATGAAGGGTGATATGGGTGGTGTAATTAACAAAGAGATGCCCTTGAATATTTCAAATGTGCTTTTGTTTAATCCAGTTACTAATAAGCCGGATAGGGTTGGTTTTAAAGTGCTTGAGGATGGTAACAAGGTTCGGGTTTATAAATCTAACGGTGAAGTTATTGTAAAGGCTTGAGGTAGATATGGCTCGTTTAAAAGATTTCTACAAGGAAACAGTCCTTCCGGAGCTTACTGAGAAATTCTCTTATAAGTCTGTAATGGAAGTGCCTCGCATCAGAAAGATTACCTTGAATATGGGGGTTGGTGAGGCCGTAGGCGATAAAAAAGTTTTGGATCATGCGGTAGCAGATATGACCTCTATAGCTGGTCAAAAGCCTGTTGTTACTAAGGCTCGGAAGGCAATTGCGGGCTTTAAGATTCGGGAGGGTTACCCTATTGGTTGCATGGTGACCTTGCGTGGAAAGCGGATGTATGAATTTTTGGATCGCTTAGTGACGATTGCTATGCCTCGGGTTCGTGATTTCAGGGGCATTTCGGGTAAGGGTTTTGATGGTCGCGGTAATTTCAATCTTGGTATTAAAGAACAGATTATTTTTCCTGAAATTGAGTATGACAAGATTGATGCGTTACGCGGCATGAATATTAGTATAACCACGACAGCAAAGACGGATGAAGAGGCTAAAGCACTTTTAGCAGCTTTCAAATTTCCTTTTAGAGGTTAATTAGAAAATGGCCAAATTATCTCTCATAAATCGCGAATTAAAGCGTGAAAAAACAGTTGCAAAATTTGCGGTTAAACGTGCTGAGTTTATTGAAGTTTTTAATAATGCTTCATTGTCTGAAGATGAGCGCATGGCTGCTCGTTTAAAATTTCAGAAATTGCCAAGAGACTCAAGTCCTGTAAGGCAGAGAAGGCGTTGTGCATTAACTGGCCGGCCGCGTGGTGTATTTCGGAAATTCGGATTATGTCGTAATAAATTGCGTGAAGTAGCTATGCGTGGTGAGATTCCAGGGCTAACGAAAGCCAGTTGGTAAGGAGATACATATGAGTATGACAGATCCAGTAGCAGACATGCTAACACGCATCCGCAATGCGCAGATGGCGTCAAAACTAAATGTAACTATGCCTTCATCGAAGTTAAAGTTGGCTATTGCCAAAGTTTTAAGGGATGAGGGTTATATTGATAGTTTTAAAATACGTGAAAATGGTGTTAAGCCTGAGTTAGACCTTGAGTTAAAGTATTACGCGGGTGAGCCGGTTATTGAGCGTATAGATCGGATTTCTCGTCCTGGCCTTAGAGTTTATAAAGGCAAAGATGATCTTCCTACTGTGATGAATGGCCTCGGTGTTGCCATTATTTCCACGCCTAAAGGTGTGATGACAGACAGGCAGGCGCGCGCCGGCAATATGGGCGGTGAAGTTATTTGTATCGTTGCGTAAAAAAGGTTTTATTAACTATGTCTCGTATTGCAAAATATCCAGTTGAAATACCCAATGGGGTTAGTGTTACTCTGAATGAGAAAGAGATCACTGTTAAAGGCCCGTTAGGTGTTTTAAGTCAGTTTCTTCTTCCTTCGACAGCGGTGGAGCAAAAAGATAATAGGTTATTATTTTCCGGGTTGTTTGATATGCCAAATTCAGACGCTATGTCTGGCACTATGCGATCTCTTGTGAATAACATGGTGACCGGTGTTACTAAAGGGTTTGAGAAGAAATTGAACCTTATTGGCGTTGGCTACAGGGCTCAGGCGCAAGGATCAAATCTGAATTTAACATTGGGTTTTTCTCACCCTGTTGTTCATCCTGTTCCTGCTGGTATTAAAGTTGAAACTCCAACACAAACAGAAATCCTTATTAAGGGGATTAATAAACAAGTTGTTGGACAAGTTGCTGCTGAGATTCGTGCATATCGCCCCCCAGAGCCATATAAAGGTAAAGGTGTGCGTTATTCGGATGAAGTGGTTGTTATTAAAGAAACTAAGAAGAAATAAGCGGAGCGCATTATTATGAAAAAGAAGCTTGCTCGCCAACGAAGGGCGCTTAAAACCCGCGCAAAAATTGCAGAATTGAAAATGGTTAGATTGACTGTTTCACGTTCGAACTCTCATATTTCTGCTCAGATTTTTTCAAGTTGTGGCACTAAAGTGTTGGCATCTGCTTCCTCTATGGAGGCTTCTGTTCGCGCAACACTATCTTGTGGCTCAAATGTCGAAGCTGCTAAGGTAATCGGTGGTTTGATTTCTGAGCGCGCAAAAGCTGCTGGTGTGGATCAAGTTGCATTTGACCGTTCTGGTTTTCATTATCATGGCCGCGTCAAGGCTGTGGCTGATGCTGCCCGTGATGGCGGCCTGAAGTTTTAAGCGAGATTAGAGATTATTATGTCAAAACCTCAAGGTAGAAAATCGCAACAGGGCCATGAAAAGCCGGATGATGGCATGCGCGAAAAAATGGTCGCCATCAACAGGGTTACCAAGGTAGTCAAAGGTGGTCGAATCATGGGCTTTGCTGCATTGACCGTTGTTGGTGACGGAGATGGTGGCGTAGGAATGGGTAAAGGTAAGTCGCGGGAAGTTCCTGTTGCTGTTCAAAAGGCAATGGAAGAAGCCAGGCGTAAGTTAGTAAGAATTAGTATAAAAGACGGTAGTCTTCATCATACTGTTACCGGGCGTCATGGTGCAACTAAAGTACTAATTTCTCCTGCATCTGCTGGTACAGGAGTTATTGCTGGCGGACCTATGCGCGCAGTTTTCGAGGTTATGGGTATTACTGATGTTGTCGCCAAGACTATTGGTTCAAGTAATCCTTACAACGTTGTACGAGCAACACTCAATGGTTTATTGGCAATGAGCACGCCTTCTGAAATTGCGGCAAAGCGTGGCAAAGCGATTACAGAAATTTTGGAGTGACATTATGACAACCAAAAAAATTAAAATCACTCTAGTTAAGAGTGTTATTGGAACAAAAAAAGATCATCGCGCAACAGTTAAGGGCTTGGGGCTTGGGCGTATCAATAGTGAGTCCACGCTGGAAGATACGCCTTCGATTCGCGGCATGATTCGTAAAATTGCTTACTTGCTTAAGTGCGAATGATAATAGGTATATAGCTCATGGAACTCAATAACTTAAAACCGGGGATTGGCGCTAAGCATTCTGCTAAGCGTGTTGGTCGCGGTATTGGTAGTGGTTTGGGAAAAACTGCTGGTCGCGGCCATAAGGGGCAGAAGTCTCGCGCAGGTGGATTTCATAAAGTTGGATTTGAGGGCGGTCAGATGCCTCTGCAACGTCGTCTTCCTAAGCGAGGTTTTGTGTCTTTAACTGCTCATCGAAATGCTGAAGTGAGGCTTTCTGAACTTAATGCTTTACCTATAGAGGAAGTTGATCTTTTGGTTTTAAAGCAAGCCGGCATTATTTCAATGACTGCATTAGCTGCAAAAGTTATTCTTTCTGGAGAACTGTCGAAGAAAATAGTTTTGCGCGGCGTAGGTGCGACAAAAGGTGCTAAGGCTGCTATTGAGAAACTCGGTGGTACTGTGGAAGTAGTAAATGGAAACGCTTGATTGAGAAGTTAATCAGGGTAATTTAGTGATCAATAAAAGCTCAACTTCGCAAGCCGTGACTAACCGATATGGGGATTTGTGGCGTCGCTTAGCATTTCTTCTTGGTGCCCTTATTGTTTATAGGATCGGCGCGCATATACCTGTGCCAGGTATTGACCCGGTGCGGCTAGCTGAACTTTTTCAGTCTCAAGAAGGTGGAATACTAGGCGTTTTTAATCTATTTTCTGGTGGCGCCTTATCTAGATTCACGCTATTTGCTTTAGGCATCATGCCTTACATTTCGTCGTCCATTATTATGCAATTATTGACAATTGCAGTTCCTTCTTTGGAGGCACTCAAGAAGGAGGGTGAGGCGGGGCGAAGGAAGATCACTCAGTACACTCGCTACGGTACTGTAGGTCTGGCATTGTTTCAAGGTATCGGTATTGCAGTTGCTCTTGAGTCGCAAGCTGGTCTTGTTCTTGATCCAGGGATGATGTTCCGCTTTGTTACTGTGATGACTTTGCTCACAGGGACAATGTTTCTCATGTGGTTGGGAGAGCAAATAACAGAACGTGGATTGGGGAACGGTATTTCAATAATTATTTTTGCTGGCATCGCGGCAGGTCTGCCTAGTGCTCTAGGTAGTCTGTTTGAGCTTGTTAGAACTGGATCTATTCATCCTGTATCAGCACTGTTTATTTGTTTTTTGGCTGTTGCTGTCACTGCATTTGTTGTTTTTGTTGAGCGCGGCCAAAGAAAGATTCTTGTTAATTACGCAAAAAGGCAAGTCGGGAATAAAGTTTATGGTGGTCAATCTTCTCATTTGCCGCTAAAGCTCAATATGGCAGGTGTCATCCCACCTATTTTTGCTTCATCCATTATCTTGTTTCCTGCGACAGCAGCGAACTGGTTTGGAAGTGCTGATGGTGTAAGTTGGTTAAAAGATGTGGCTAGTAAGCTTGCTCCTGGTCAGCCTGTTTATGTGATGTTTTATGCTGTTGCTATTATTTTCTTCTGTTTTTTTTATACGGCGCTTGTTTTTAACTCAAGAGAAACTGCTGATAACCTCAAAAAGAGTGGAGCATTTGTACCTGGTATTCGACCAGGTGATCAGACGGCGCGTTATATAGATAAAGTATTAACAAGGCTGACGTTTGTAGGAGCGATTTATATTACCTTGGTTTGTTTGTTGCCAGAGTTTTTGATTCTTAAATGGAATGTCCCTTTTTATTTTGGTGGAACAAGTTTGTTAATTATCGTCGTAGTTGCTATGGATTTTATGGCGCAAGTTCAAGCTTATGTGATGTCCCATCGTTATGAAGGGCTGCTTAAAAAAGCTAACTTTAAAGGCGCAGGGATTCCTGTCAGGTAATAAATGTCAAAAGAAGATGTTATTGAAATGCAGGGGGAAGTACTAGAAAACCTTCCTAATGCTACGTTTAGAATCAAATTGGAAAATGACCATGTTTTGCTCGGTCATATCTCTGGGAAAATGCGGATGCACTATATTCGAATTCTCCCAGGGGATAAGGTAACTGTACAGTTGACGCCATATGACCTCACTAAAGGTCGTATTGTCTTCCGTGCAAAATAAGTTAAATTTAATATCCGGAGAAGTTAAATGAAAGTTATGGCTTCGGTCAAGCGTATTTGCCGCAATTGCAAAGTCATCCGTCGCAAGGGTGTGGTCAGAATTATTTGTACTGATCCACGCCATAAGCAGCGTCAGGGTTGATTCAGTAATGCGAATCAGATACAATCTTCGGTTTTCCGCATTTCGGACAACCACTTCACAAACGCTTAATGGCGAGGGACAGGTAAGCAAATGGCTCGTATAGCAGGTGTAAATATTCCAAATCACCAACATGCAGAAATTGCTTTAACTGCAATTTATGGTATTGGTCGCACTCGTGCGCAAAAGATTTGTGACAGTGCGGGGATCAAGCGCTCAATCAAAGTTAAAGAATTATCTGAGGTTGAACTCGAGCGATTGCGTGACGAAATTGGCAAGATATCTGTTGAAGGAGATCTGCGCCGTGAAGTTACCATGAGTATCAAGCGGCTGATGGATCTTGGTTGTTACCGTGGCTTGCGTCATCGTCGCGGCTTGCCTCTTAGGGGTCAGCGTACCCGAACAAATGCTCGTACTCGTAAAGGTCCGCGGAAATCGATCGCTGGCGCTAAGAAGTAATAGGGAACCTAATTAAATGGCTAAGACTGCAACTAAAGTTAGAAAAAAGGTTAAGAAGAACGTAGCTGAAGGTATTGTGCATGTTCATGCTTCCTTTAATAACACTATTATTACCATCACTGACCGTCAGGGAAACGCCCTGTCGTGGGCGACTTCTGGTGGTGCAGGCTTTAAGGGGTCGCGTAAGTCGACACCTTTTGCGGCTCAGATTGCTGCTGAAGCTGCTGGTAAGGCTGCTCAAGAATGTGGTGTTAAAAATCTTGAGGTTCGGATCAAGGGTCCGGGACCTGGTCGTGAATCTGCCGTACGTGCTTTGAATGCACTCGGCATGAAAATTACCAGTATTACCGACATTACTCCTATTCCACATAATGGATGCCGGCCACCTAAGCGCCGCCGCATCTAACGTATTAAGGAACTCTATGTATGGCTCGTAATTTAGATCCCAAATGCCGTCAGTGCCGCCGCGAAGGCGAAAAGTTATTCTTAAAAGGCGAAAAGTGCTTCACAGACAAGTGCTCAGTTGAGCGTCGTGCTTATGCGCCTGGCCAGCATGGCCAGAAGTCTGGTCAGCGCTTGTCAGGGTATGGTACGCAACTGCGTGAAAAGCAAAAGATTCGTCGTATCTATGGCGTTCTTGAGAGTCAATTTCGGAAGGTATTTGCTACAGCTGACCAAAAGAAGGGCGCTACAGGCGATAACTTATTGCAGTTGCTTGAAGCTCGTTTAGATACAGTAGCGTATCGTATGGGTTTTGGTATTTCGCGTGCTGAATCGCGTCAACTTGTGCGACATAATGGTGTGCTTGTCAACGGTAAGCGAGTTGATGTGCCGTCTTACAATTGCCGTCCTGGCGATGTGATTCAACTGCTGGATAAAACTAAAAATCACTTAAGGACAAAAGCAGCCTTGACTGCAGCTGAGGGCCGTGGTTTTCCGGAATGGCTTGAAGTTGACATAAAGAGTGGACGAGGTGTTTTCAAAAACTACCCAGCGCGCCAAGATTTACCTTCCTCGATCAACGAAGGTCTGGTTGTCGAACTCTACTCGCGTTAATCGTAGTTTTACGCCTGATGCCCTATGGGGGTATCAGGCGTATTCCCATTTGAAGGACAGATAAATGCAAACATTGCTTAAGCCACGCAGTATTGATGTGCAGCAACTCTCACCACTTCATGCACGTGTTGTTATGGAGCCCTTTGAGCGTGGTTTTGGTCATACACTTGGCAACGCTTTGAGGCGGATTTTGTTATCCTCCTTAGAAGGCGTAGCACCCACTGAGGTTTCTATTGAAGGTGTTCTTCACGAATACTCGACTTTAGATGGCGTGCGCGAAGATGTCGTTGATATCTTGCTGAATGTTAAAGGTCTTGTTATCAAAATGCATAACCGTCGTGAAGCGATTTTGACGGTAACCAAAGTTGGTGAAGGTGTTGTCACTGCGGCAGACATTGTGGCTGGACATGATATTGAGATTGTTAATCCAGAGCACGTTATTGCCAACATTGCACCTGGCGGCCAGTTGAAGATGGAAATCCGTGTTGAGTCAGGCCGCGGTTATATTCCTGCAAATCAACGCCAAATCGCTCGTGAAAATGTTTCAATTGGTCAGATGATGCTTGACGCTTCTTTTAGTCCCGTTCGTCGCGTGAGCTATGCTGTTGAGTCGGCGCGTGTAGAGCAGCGCACTGATATGGATAAGCTTATTCTCGATATCGAAACAAATGGCGCGATTGATAATGCCGAAGAAGCAATTAGAACGGCTGCTCGTATTTTGATGGAACAGCTCTCGTTTTTTGCTGATCTTGAGGGTGTATCAACTTCTGCTGAAGCGGCTGAAGGCTCGACAGTTTCTCCTGTTCTTGTTCGGCCGGTTGATGATCTGGAATTAACTGTCCGTTCTGCAAACTGCCTTAAAGCAGAGAATATTTATTACATTGGTGACTTGATTCAACGCACTGAATCAGAGTTGTTGAAAACGCCTAATTTAGGCCGCAAATCACTCAATGAGATTAAAGAAGTGTTGGCTGCACGTGGTTTGTCGCTTGGTATGCGATTAGACGGATGGCCGCCTGAAGGCTTGGAAAAGCTGGTTTAAATTGTAAAAACTCGATAACCATTAACGGGTTGTTTGCACTGTGCGACAACCACATAACACGAGGTAATTATCATGCGTCACGGAAATGGATTGCGGAAGCTGAATCGTACTTCTTCCCACCGCCAAGCAATGCTGCGCAACATGGCAGTCTCACTTCTTCGTCATGAAGTGATTAAGACAACGCTTCCTAAGGCTAAAGAGTTACGCCGAGTGGTAGAACCGCTGATCACGCTAGGCAAAAAACCCAGTTTGGCCAATCGTCGCTTGGCTTTTGATCGCACACGTGATCGTGAGATTGTTGGCAAGCTTTTCAATGATTTAGGCCCTCGTTTTGCAACACGGAATGGTGGCTATTTGCGCATTCTGAAAATGGGTTTTCGCGTTGGTGATAATGCACCGATGGCCTATGTTGAGTTGTTGGATCGCCCAGAAGGTAGTGATGCTGTAGAAGGTGTGGTTGAAGAGTAAATTTTGCTTTTTAGCCGTTTGTTCTACGCATAAAAAAGCCAGACATTGTCTGGCTTTTTTATTTGCAGCTGAACTTTTGACACTGGGTTATAAAACCATCCCTGCAGCAACCGTATTATTCGTCGATTCATCAATGATGATAAAAGCGCCGGTAGCCCGATTTGTCACATAGCTATCCACGCTTAAAGGCTGCGCCAGACGTATGACGACATGGGCAATGTCATTCATTTGCAGAGATTCAACGGGTATTCGCTCAAGTGAATTCACGTCTATGCGGTACTCAATCGCAGAAACCACGGCTTTTGATTCGCGAGTGGTCTGGCGAACCAGATATTTACGTTGCCGATCCAATGGCGTTTCTGCCAACCAGCACACCATGGCATTAAGTTGCCGTGTCACCAGCGCCGACTTTTCGGTTTGTACGATCATATCGCCACGCGAGATATCGATTTCGTCTTCAAGCAACAGCGTGATGGATTGCTCGGGGTAAGCGGTGGCAAAAGATTGATTCAGCACCCGAATGTCTTTAACGCGGGTTTCTTTTCCGGAAGGCAATACTGTCACTGCGTCGCTAATGCTGATGCTGCCAGATTCGACACGTCCCATAAAGCCGCGAAAATCATGCAGCTCTGGGTCATCCGATTTATGCGGACGACAGACAAATTGCACCGGAAAGCGGAAAGGTTCGTCCGCTTCGCTATGGGCTGTGGGGGCATTTTCCAGCACATCCAGCAAAGTGCTGCCGGGATACCAAGGCATGTTCTCACCACGATCGACGACCATGTCGCCTTTTAGCGCCGACATTGGAATAAAGTGAATGTCCTTAATGCCTAGTTGCTCGGCAAAAGTGAGATAGTCTTTGCGAATGCGTTCAAATACCGCTTGATCGTAATTCACCAGGTCCATTTTGTTAACGGCGACGACGATATGCGGAATGCCCATCAGATGTGCAAGATAAGAGTGGCGACGTGTTTGCGTAAGAATGCCCTTGCGCGCATCGATCAAGATGATCGCCAAGTTCGCCGTGGAAGCGGCCGTAACCATGTTGCGCGTGTATTGCTCATGCCCCGGCGCGTCAGCAATGATGTACTTGCGCGTGCCGGTGCTGAAGTAACGGTAAGCCACATCAATCGTGATGCCTTGTTCGCGCTCGGCTTGCAGGCCGTCGGTGAGCAAGGAGAGATCAACCTCATCCAGCCCGCGCCGGTGCGAGGTGCGCTCGATGGCAGACAGTGTGTCAGCCAGAATGGTTTTGGTGTCAAACAGCAGCCGCCCGATGAGCGTGCTCTTGCCATCATCCACGCTGCCGCAAGTCAAAAAACGTAGCAGCCCGGCGTTGTCTTTGGGCAATGAAGCTTCTGGCAAATCGTGTATTGCGCTCATTAGAAATAACCTTCTTTCTTGCGTTGTTCCATCGAAGCATCCGAAGTTTGATCGTCCAGCCGGGTCGCACCGCGTTCGGTAATCGTCGTGCTGGCCGTTTCCAGGATGATTTTTTCCAGCGTATCCGCATCCGACGCGACAGGCGCCGTGCAGGTCACATCGCCCAGGGTGCGAAAGCGCACTTGCATGGTTTCAATGACTTCTCCGGGAGCGGCTGGGGTGAGTTCGGTAATCGGTTGCAGCAGGCCGTTACGGCGCACAATCGGACGTTCGTGCGAGAAATAAATGGACGGGATTTCAAGTTGCTCGCGGCCGATGTATTGCCACACATCCAGCTCCGTCCAGTTGCTGATGGGAAAGGCGCGGATGTTCTCGCCTTTGTGCACGCGGGCATTGAACAAATCCCATAGTTCAGGGCGCTGGTTTTTTGGATCCCACTGGCCGAACTCGTCGCGGAAGGAAAAAATCCGCTCCTTGGCGCGCGCTTTTTCTTCGTCGCGCCGTGCGCCGCCGATGCAGCAATCAAAACCGAATTCTTCAATCGCTTCCAGCAGCGTCACCGATTGATGCTTGTTGCGTAATTCATCGGGTGATTTCAACACCACCGTGCCGCGTTTTATGGAGTCTTCAACCGAGCGCACAATCAAGCGCTCACCCAACTGCGCCGCGCGGTAGTCGCGAAACGCCAGCACTTCGGGGTAGTTGTGCCCGGTGTCGATGTTCAGCAAGGGAAAAGGAAAGCGGCCCGGGCGAAAGGCTTTTTCTGCCAGGCGCAGCAAGACGATGGAATCCTTGCCGCCGGAAAACAGCAGCGCGGGGTTGGCGCATTGGCCGGCCACTTCGCGCAGGATGTAAATGGATTCGGACTCGAGCCAGTCGAGATGCGAGAGCGTGTGTTTGGATAATTGAGCCAGGTTGCTCATGACGATGTTCCTTCTTTAACAATGCGTTGCAGGCGGCCATCCACCATATGCAGGCCGCACTCTTTGGGTTGCGGGTTTTCCCACCACCAGCGGCCAGCGCGAATGTCTTCGCCGGGTTCAATTGCCCGCGTACAGGGC
>DIUK01000029.1:7113-18316 GCA_002422995.1 Rhodocyclaceae bacterium UBA6160 | reverse complement strand
CAATCGAATACATCCAGAACGCCAGGGCCATGAGCAACATGCCCCACAACATGGTTTGCGCCATCGAGGGCGCGCGCGTCAAGTTGATGCTTGAGCCCTGGTGCAGCGTGTTCCACCAAGTCACAGAAAAATAAATAATCGGCACATTCACCACGCCGATCAAGGCCAGCACTGCCCCGGCTTTGTCTGCGCGGCGCGGATCGTCAATCGCCGATTGCAAAGCCATGAAACCCACATACAAAAAGAACAAAATCAGTTCAGAGGTGAGCCNNTCCCACACCCACCAGGTGCCCCACATTGGTTTGCCCCAAAACGCGCCGGTAATGAGGCTTAACGCCGCCATCAACGCACCCGTGGGCGCCAAGGCCTGCGCCATCATGCTCGATAGCCGCGTATTGAGCGCCAGACCCAGCCCGGCCCAAAAGGCCATCGCCAGATAAATCACCATCGACATCCAGGACGCCGGCACATGCACAAAGATGATGCGATAGCCCTCGCCCTGCTGGGCATCCGTGGGCGCGACAAAAAATGACACCCACAAGCCTGCCGCGCCAAACAGCAGCGCCAATATCCAGAACAGCGGGATCATGCGTCCGGCCAGCGGATAAAAACTTTGCGGGCTGGCGTAACGAAACCAGTTAATTAGATTCATAGTCTTTTCAAAAAGTCGGCGCTGGCAACACGGCGAGTGACACCTTAATCCATCGTAAAAAGACGCTCATCATTCGAGCGCAATCCTTAACGCCGCCGTTGTTGCCCACGGCGCAAAAAAAACCGCCAGCGCCAATAAAGCTGCCAACAGTGACAAATGCCCCTCCACACCCAAGCCCGCGCTTTGCGCCGCCACCGCACCTGCGCCAAAAATCAGCGTCGGAATATACAAGGGCAACACCAGCACGGCCAGCAACACCCCGCCACCGCGCACTCCCAAGGTGAGCGCAGCGCCCGTCGCACCAATGAGCGAGAGCAAGGGCGTGCCGAGTAACAAGGACAAACTCAACATGCCCAAACTGGCGGCATCCAGACCAAACTGCAAGCCCAGCACCGGCGCCAACAGCACCAGCGGCAAACCGCACAGCAGCCAGTGGGCAAGTATTTTACCGGCAATCAAGAGCGCCAAGGGCGACGGCGAGAGCGCCATCTGCTCTAGCGTGCCATCCAGATAATCCGCCTGAAACAAGCGCGGCAGCCCCAACAGCGTGGCCAGCAAAGCCGCCACCCACAGCACGCCGGGGGCGATTTTTTTCAGCAGCGCAGGCTCAGGCCCAATGCCTAACGGGAACAGGCTCGCCACAATCACAAAAAAGAATATCGCCGTGAGCACATCCGTACGGCGGCGCAAAGCCAGCAGCACATCCCGCCGCACGGCAGCCATGAGCGCATTCATAAAGCCAGCACCCGGCCGCCCGGCAAAGGCAAGGGCTGATGGCTCGTGAGCACAGCCAAACCACCGGCAGCCAAATGCTCATTCAGCAATGCGCCGAGTAATTGCACCGCCCCACTATCCAGCGCATTGAACGCCTCATCCAGCACCCACACAGCCGCAGTGCGCGTGAGCAGGCGCGCTAGCAACACCCGCCGCTTTTGCCCCGCCGACAAGACCCGCACCGGCAAGGACTCCCGTCCGCGCAAACCCAGACGCTGCAATGCCGCCAAGGCTTTAACCTGATCGAATGGCAAGCCGTCAATCGCCGCTGAAAAGCGCAAGTTTTCCAGCGCATCCAGTTCATCCTTCACCGCCGCATGGTGGCCCAGATAAAGCAACTCACGCCGGAAATCAGCCGCTTCGGGCGTGGTTTTCATTCCGCCCACCAGCGCCCCGCGCCAGCGAATCTCCCCCGCATCGGCAGGTGATAAACCGACCAGTAAACGCAACAAACTGGTTTTACCTGCCCCATTTTCACCCTGCACATGCAACCATTCGCCCGCCGCCAGCGAGAAAGAAATATCCGCGAACAGGCGGCGTTCGCCACGGGAACAGGCAAGATGGGCAGCGGTAAGCATGCGACCATTCTACCGCTGCCCTATGCCGACCGCTTTGCGGGCAGTAGAATATAGGGCTTCATTGCCTCCACGAGGCATCTTTTACCGCTCTCTCTTTGGTTACCTCCCTATGCTTGTCGCGTCTAATGTCACTATCCAGTTCGGATCTAAACCTTTGTTTGAAAACGTCTCTGTCAAGTTCGGCGAAGGTAATCGCTATGGCTTGATCGGCGCGAACGGATCCGGCAAAACCACCTTCATGAAGATTCTGGCCGGCGTGCTGGAGTCCTCGGCCGGCAATGTGTCCATGGATCCGGGCGAGCGCATGGCTTACTTGAAGCAGGATCAGTTTGCTTACGAAGAAATGCGCGTGATCGACGTGGTGATGATGGNNCGGAGATGTGGGCGTGCATGAGCGAGCGCGATGCGATTTACGCCAACCCCGAGGCGACTGAAGACGATTACATGCGCGCGGCCGAACTGGAAGGCAAGTTTGCCGAATACGACGGTTACACGGCAGAATCCCGCGCCGGCGAATTGCTGATGGGCGCAGGCATTCCGATAGAACAACACACAGGGCCGATGAGCGAAGTAGCGCCGGGCTGGAAGCTGCGTGTGCTGCTGGTCCAAGCGCTGTTCGCCAATCCGGACATTTTGCTGCTGGATGAACCGACCAATAACCTCGACATCAACACCATCCGCTGGCTGGAAGACATCCTCAACCAGCGCGAGAGCACGATGATCATCATCTCGCATGACCGGCATTTCCTGAACCAGGTGTGCACGCACATGGCCGACCTGGATTACGGCACGATCAAGGTATATGGCGGAAATTATGATGATTTCATGGAAGCCTCGGCCGTCGCGCGGGAGCGTCAAGTCTCGGCAAATGCCAAGGCCAAGGAACGCGTGTCGGACTTGCAGGATTTTGTGCGCCGCTTTTCGGCCAACAAATCCAAGGCGCGACAAGCGACCAGCCGCATGAAGCTGATCGAGAAAATCAAGCCCGAAGACATCAAGCCCTCTTCCCGCCAGTATCCGTGGATACGCTTTGACTTTGATGAGAAAGAAAAACTGCACCGCCTGGCGTGCGAGATTGACAATCTGCGTTTTGGCTACGACCCCACGCAGCCCATCATCAAATCGCTGTCAATGACCATCGAAGCGGGCGATAAAGTGGCCATCATCGGCGAGAACGGCGTGGGTAAAACCACCCTGCTACGCCTGTTGGCGGGGGAAAAACTGGGCGGCCTGATCCCCCAGGGCGGCCACATCAAATGGGCTGAAAAAGCCCGCCCCGGCGTGTTTGCCCAAGACCATGCGGCAGACTTTTCCAGCGACATGCCGCTCACCGAATGGATTACGCAATGGGTGCGCGAGGGCGGCTATGAAGGGGGCGACGTGGAAACCCTGATCCGCGGCACGCTGGGCCGCTTGTTATTTTCTGGCGACGATGCCAAAAAATCGGTGAATGTCATTTCCGGCGGTGAGCAAGGCCGCATGCTGTTTGGCAAGCTGATGCTGCTCAGGAACAACGTGCTGTTGATGGATGAACCGACCAATCACCTGGATATGGAATCCATCGAATCGCTCAATACCGCGCTGGATAAATTTACCGGCACGCTGATTTTCGTCTCGCACGACCGCGAGTTCGTCTCGTCGCTTGCAACGCGCATCATCGAAATCAAGACAGATAGAAGCATCGTCGATTACCGCGGCACATATGAGGAATATCTGGCGGGACAGGGTGTGGTCTGAATTTGATTATTGCGCAGAGTCATTTCGCAAAATAAAACCAAGAAGTAGCCTATGTTAATCAAACAAGTAGATGATCGCAGCGCTGATGTCTCCACCCTAGAAAACCTGTTGTATCACCCTGATGCAAAGCAAAGCATCAAAGAAAAAATTCAGCGAGAGATCCGCTTCATTCAGTCTGGGGCTAAAGGAGAGAATGATGCCGCTTACGAAATTAATTTTCATTACGAAAAATCCAAAAACTGGGCAATTATTCACGATTTACGAATCGAAGACGGGAATCGCTCAGCACAGATTGATCATTTGCTGATTAACCGGTTTCTCGACATTTGGGTTTGCGAAAGCAAACGCTTCTCTGAAGGGGTTGCGATCAACGAACATGGTGAGTTTGAGGTATTTTACGGAGGGAACCCTTCAGGCATTAATTCCCCGCTTGAACAAAATAAAAAACATATTGCAGTGCTCGACACCATGACTCGCGAAGGAGTTATTAAACTTCCAAGACGAGCAGGATTTCCCATCAAACCCTCGATAAAAAGCCTGATTCTGATTTCAACAAACGCTCGAATCAACCGCCCAAAGAAAAAGTTTGATGGTTTGGATTCCATTCTAAAAGTGGACCAACTGAAATCTCATATTGATAAAGAGTTTGATAGTGATAATAACTTTCTAAACATTGCAAAAATAATCAGTTCTGAAACCTTGAAGGAATTCGCTGAAAAACTTGTTTCGTTACACAGACCTATCGCCTTTAATTGGCATAGACGCTTCGGACTTGCGCCTATCCCTACTGTGATAGCAAAGCAACCACCAGGTTTTTTGCCACAAGCAGGCGCTACCTGTCCAAAATGTGGTCAGGGAAAACTTGAGTGTCGATCCATTAACCGTGCTGATGGCACAGAAACAAACTTCTTTGCTTGCACACTTCACCCCACGCACTGCACAGGAATTTTTCCTTCAGTGCCTATGACTCAACCGAATAAGCTAAATGAGACAAAACCACAGACTCCTGATAAGCCTTTATCAAATCAAGAAGGCAGCCCATGCCCACGATGCCAGACTGGCAAATTGGTAAAACGTCCAGGAAAACAAGGAAAACCACCATTTCTTGGGTGCAGTAATTTCCCAAAAACCAATTGTCGCCATATGGAAAATATTAGGTAATCAAGCACGTTATTGCTTACCAAAAAACAGAAGTCAGCTAGCTCCGCAAACTCATCTGCAGCCAGCCACGGGCTTTGGCGGTGGCTTTGAGCGTGTCATCCGCGTCAACCGCCACGGGGTGCGTGACCTTTTCCAAGAGAGGCAGATCATTATGCGAGTCGCTGTAAAACCAGGACTCGCCAAAGCTGCCCCACCACAGGCCAAGCGACTCAAGCCAGGCTTCCACGCGCGCGACTTTGCCTTCACGAAAGGAGGGCAGACCGCGCGGCTGTGGCGTGCCAGCGGGGCGAGCTGAAAATCCAGAAACTCGTGAATTTCCAGTGTGCCTTCTTTCTTTGTATTACTGAAAAAACGTTTCATTCATGGCAGTGTGCAGCTCGGCATCCAGCACGCTTTTGGCGATTAAAATTGCGCCCATTCAAAAGCGGACTCAGGCAGATAAACGAGGGCTCAGGTGGGGTGCAATCACTTGCAGTAGCTGGCTGAAAATCTTCGGGTTGCCGCCGATGATATTGCCCGTTTGCATGTAGTTGGCTTCGCCCGACAAGTCGCCCACCAGGCCGCCTGCTTCGCTAATCAACAGGCTGCCTGCCGCCATGTCCCAAGGGGATAAACCCAGCTCCCAGAAGCCATCCATACGACCACAGGCGACCCAGGCCAGGTCGATCGAGGCAGCACCCGGGCGGCGTATGCCGGCAGTTTTTTGCGCAAGCTCGCGAAAAATGGCGAGATAGGTGTCGATATGGTCAAACATGCGATAAGGAAAGCCTGTGCCGATAAGGGTTTCATCCAGGCGCGTACGCTTGGCGACGCGGATGCGCTTGTTGTTAAGAAACGCGCCACCGCCTTTGCTGGCGGTAAAAATTTCGTTGCGGTTGGAGTCATACACGACTGCGTGTTGCATCACGCCTTGTTTGGCGAGGCCAATGGAGATGGCATATTGCGGCACGCCGTGGATGAAGTTCGTTGTGCCGTCGAGCGGGTCGATAATCCATTGGAATTCAGCATTGGCATCCGTGCCAGCCAAGCCGGACTCCTCTGCTAGAATTCCATAGCTCGGATAGGCGTCACGCAAAACATCAATGATGGCAGCTTCAGCAGCGCGGTCGACTTCGGTGACGTAATCACTTTGTTGTTTCACGCCCACATTGAGCGAGTCAATATCCAAACTGGCGCGGTTAATGATTTGGCCGGCACGACGGGCGGCCTTGATGGCGATGTTGAGCGTGGGATGCATGAATTTTTTAAAAGAGAGCAGGCGCTAAGTGCGCGAAGGCCATCATTCTAATATGAACCTACACCTGAGTCACGGTATGAGATACATCGGCTTCCTCCTCCCCGAGAGCAGAGAGCAGTGCTGTTTTGTGCTCGGTCTCTTGCTGTAACTTACTTCGTCGCTTGCGTATGGAAAACAATTCAATGCAGCCTTTAGATCGCGTCAGTGTCGTGCTTTCTCACACTACCCACCCAGGCAACATTGGGGCGACGGCACGAGCAATGAAAACCATGGGCTTATCGCGTCTGGTGCTGGTTAATCCTAAGTTTTTTCCTGATCCGCAAGCGGATGCGATGTCATCAGGTGCGACAGATATCCTGGTTAATGCGCGAGTTGTAGAAACTCTTTCGCAAGCCTTGGCAGGAACTGTTTTTGCAGTGGCCATGAGCGCTCGGCGGCGTGAGTTAGCCGTTACCCCGATGTGGGCAAGGGATGCAGCGGCAGAATTGGTCGCGGCAAGCGTACAGGGTAATGTGGCTTTGGTATTTGGCAACGAGAGTGCGGGTTTGTCGAACGAGGAGTTATTGCAATGTCGCCGCTGGGCAATGATTCCAGTAAATCCCGAGTTTAGTTCTCTCAACGTGGCAGCTGCCGTGCAATTGATGTGCTATGAGTTGAGGTTGGCGGCGCAGAATCCAGGCATGCCGCCTGAAATTGCAGGGGCGGGTTTGCCAGCAAGTCATGAGGAAGTTGAACATCTTGTTGAACACATTGAGCGCGCGGCGATAGCGAGTGAGTTTTTGAATCCGGATAATCCCAAGCGCCTGATCTTTCGTGTGCGCAGGTTGTTTTCCCGAGCCGGGTTAGAGAGAGAAGAAGTCAATATATTGCGTGGTTTGCTAGCAGCATTTGAAAAAAAATCGACAGGCGGTAAATCATGAAAATAAAATCAAGAAGGAGTTTTTTATGCTGAATCGTTTGCGAGAAGACATTCACTGCGTATTTGAAAGAGATCCTGCCGCGCGGTCGACATGGGAAGTATTGACCTGTTATCCCGGATTGCATGCGCTTACGCTGCATCGCATCTCGCACTGGTTATGGGAGGCGAAGTTTCGCTGGCTGGCACGGTTTATTGCGCATCTGGTGCGCTGGGGCACGGGGATTGAAATCCATCCAGGTGCAACCATAGGTCGCCGCGTGTTTATTGATCATGGCATGGGGGTTGTGATCGGTGAGACGGCAGTGATTGCTGACGACTGTACTTTGTACCATGGCGTCACTTTGGGCGGGACTTCCTGGAGCAAAGGCAAGCGCCATCCGACGCTGAAACGTGGTGTTGTGATTGGCGCCGGGGCTAAAGTGCTAGGTCCTATTACACTGGGCGAGGGCGCTAAAATAGGCTCAAACGCCGTGGTGGTCAGGGATGTCCCTGCAGGTGCTACCGCTGTAGGAATTCCCGCGCGGATTGTGGATGCAGGACGCGATACGGTGCGTGAGGAACAAGCCGAGAAAATGGGGTTTTCTGCCTATGCGATCACTAAAAATGAAGATGATCCATTGTCCAAGGCGATCCATGGCTTGCTGGATCATGCCGTAGAAACTGATCGTCGGCTAACATGTCTGCTCAAAGCGGTAGAGCGCTCTGGGGTTTCGCTGGAAGATGATATGGCCACAGCGGACAAGTTTGACCCCAACTATCTTTCCAAAATAGTTGACTAAAACTCTCGGGATATTTATAGTTGACGCAATTAGTCGGGTATTGGACTGTTTAGCTATTTTCTCTGCTGAACGAGTGAGTTCGACAGCTTTAGTCTGACTTGAAGGGTCGAGTCGCTTTACTAAAGAACATCACTAAAGAACATCATTTACATACCAAAGCCTATTCAGAGGGAATGCTCAAATGAGACTGACAACTAAAGGACGTTTTGCTGTAACCGCAATGATAGATTTGGCGTTACGCCAGCAGGAAGGGCCTGTTACGTTGTCTGGTATCAGCGAGCGGCAGCAGATTTCTTTGTCTTACCTTGAACAATTATTCGGAAAATTACGCCGTGCGGCGCTGGTATCTAGTGTGCGTGGTCCGGGGGGCGGTTATCGCCTAACAAAAGCCCTGAATGAGATTACCGTGGCCAGTATTATTCATGCAGTGGATGAGTCGTTGGATGCAACTCAGTGTGGCGGTCAGCGGAATTGTGCGGGTGAACAACGGGTTTGTATGACGCATGATCTATGGACTAACCTGAACAAAAAAATGTTTGAATATTTGGACTCGGTGAATTTGGCTGAGTTGGTGGCGCAACAACTTGCTGTGCCAGCGCCATCTGCAGTTATGCATGATGAGCGAACTACGCAACATAAACTAAGCGCCCGTCTTGATAATGCGGCACTTAGCGCATAAGGCTTGAACCATGTTCGCCCCTGTCTATTTTGACCATAACGCGACCACGCCCTTGGCGCCTCGCGTGCTGGAGGCCATGCTGCCCTATTTAACGCAGCAGTATGGCAATGCGTCCAGCCGACATGAATATGGTCGTGCTGCGCGGCGGGCGATCGATGAAGCCAGGCAGCAAGTGGCTGCAGCAGTGGGTGCACATCCGACAGAAGTGATTTTTACGAGTGGTGGCTCAGAAGCAAATAACTTATTTATCAAAGGGGTGGCAGGAAAAGGGGTGGCAGGACTTTTGCCCAAGGGTGTTATTGCTATTTCCGCGATTGAGCACCCTTGTGTCCGGGAGCCCGCAAAACAGCTGGCACGAGCCGGTTGGCGCTTGCGCGAGCTAGCCGTGAATGCCGATTGCCGTATCGCCAGCACCGACTTTTCTGTTGCTTTGACAGAGCAGCCCGCTTTGATTTCCATCATGCTGGCAAATAACGAAACAGGAGTGATTCAGGATGTCGCGCAATGGGCGGTACAGGCCAGCGGCACGCTTAAAAAGTCCGCGAGCGCCTGGTTTCATGTGGATGCCGTGCAGGCATTTGGTCGTGTGCCATTGGATTTTCGGATGCTCAATGCCGCCGGCGTGCATGCGCTGACCTTGTCGGCGCACAAGATTGGTGGCCCCAAAGGCGCAGGTGCGTTGGTGCTCGATAAACGTGTGGCGTTGCAACCGCTGATTGCCGGCGGGGGGCACGAGCGGGGGTTGCGGTCAGGGACGGAAAATGTCGCGGCAATTGTGGGTTTTGGCGTGGCGGCGGAACTTGCTGTTACTGACTTACAAACCAAGGCGACTGCTTTATCGGCGATGCGCAGGCTGTTGGAAGAAGGTTTGAGCCAGTTGGGTGCGTATATTTTCGCAGCCCAAGTTGAACGGTTGCCAAACACAAGCTATTTTGCTTTTGCAGATATGGATGGTGAAACCCTGGTTGGACGCCTTGATCGGGCGGGCTTTGCGGTTGCTGCGGGCGCTGCGTGTTCCAGTGCTAACCCTGCACCATCGCATGTTTTGCTGGCCATGGGCATTGCGCCTGAACTTGCACGCGGCGCCGTTCGGGTGAGCTTGGGGGTGCAAAACACGCAACACCAGGTGCATGATTTTTTAGCTGTTTTAAAGCAAACCCTCAGTGAGTTACAAAAAATGAAACACAGCCCGCAAGGCAACACAGAATTTATCACCACAGCGCAGGCTCGCATGCAAGCTCATTTGCCTCGCGACAACGATGTGGCGACTTTGAATTAAAACGGAGAAGCTTAAAAATGAAGTTACCTATTTATCTTGATTACTCTGCTACTACCCCAGTAGATCCTCGTGTAGCGGAAAAAATGATTCCCTGGCTGACCGAGCATTTCGGCAACCCTGCCTCGCGCTCACATGCGTATGGCTGGGAGGCGGAACACGCAGTGGAAGATGCGCGCGAAGAAGTTGCTAAATTGGTTGGCGCGGATGCCAAGGACATTATCTGGACGTCAGGTGCGACAGAATCAAATAATCTGGCAATCAAAGGCGCAGCGCATTTTTACGCCTCGACCAAGGGCAAGCATATTGTAACGGTGACCACCGAACACAAGGCGGTGTTGGATACGGTTAAGGAGCTGGAGCGCCAAGGGTTTGAAGCAACGTACATTGTGCCGCAGGAAAACGGCTTGATTACACCTGAGCAATTTGCCGCCGCTTTGCGGCCGGATACCGTAGTGGCATCCGTCATGGCGGTGAATAATGAAATTGGCGTGATTCAGCCGATTGCTGAGCTGGGTGAAATTTGCCGCGAGAAAGGTGTCATATTTCATGTCGATGCAGCTCAAGCGACGGGGAAAATGCCGATTGATCTGAATACATTGAAGGTCGATTTGATGTCCTTTAGCGCGCATAAAACTTACGGCCCCAAAGGTGTGGGAGCGCTGTATGTGCGCCGTAAGCCACGTATTCGCCTGGAAGCCCAGATGCACGGTGGTGGACATGAACGCGGCTTGCGTTCGGGCACGCTGGCGACACATCAAATTGTTGGCATGGGCGAAGCTTTTCGCTTGGCACGAATAGAAATGGCCACAGAAAACGAGCGTATTCGCATGCTGCGTGACCGCTTGCTCAAAGGTTTTCAGGATATTGAAGAGATTTACGTGAATGGTGATATTACCGAGCGCGTGCCGCATAACCTTAACGTGAGCTTTAACTATGTCGAAGGTGAGTCGCTGATTATGGCGATCAAGGATATTGCAGTATCCAGCGGTTCGGCCTGTACATCGGCAAGCCTGGAACCCTCTTACGTATTGCGTGCGTTAGGGCGGTCGGACGAGTTAGCGCACAGTTCCATTCGTTTTACTTTGGGCCGCTTCACCACGGAACAAGACGTGGATTTCACGATCAAACTATTACACGAGAAAATCGGCAAGTTGCGCGGGCTGTCTCCATTATGGGACATGTTCAAAGAGGGAATCGACCTTAACACTGTGCAGTGGGCTGCTCACTAAGGTGGCTGGTTAAATACTGCACAATAACACTGGAGAATTATCATGGCATATAGCGAAAAAGTACTCGATCACTACGAAAATCCCCGCAACGTTGGCTCGTTTAATAAAGACGATGCCGATGTAGCAACCGGCATGGTTGGCGCACCGGCTTGCGGCGACGTGATGAAGCTGCAGATCAA
>DIUK01000029.1:0-7049 GCA_002422995.1 Rhodocyclaceae bacterium UBA6160 | reverse complement strand
TGCCGCCGGTGAAAATTCACTGCTCGATTTTGGCGGAGGATGCGATCAAAGCCGCGGTGGCTGATTACAAGCAAAAGCGGGGAGGTTAATCATGGCCGTGACACTGTCTGAGCCAGCGGCGCAACACGTGGCCAACTTCCTTGCCAAACGCGGCAAGGGGGTGGGTATCCGGCTGG
Organism: Rhodocyclaceae bacterium UBA6160; assembly: GCA_002422995.1. Taxonomy (GTDB): domain Bacteria; phylum Pseudomonadota; class Gammaproteobacteria; order Burkholderiales; family Rhodocyclaceae; genus Rugosibacter. The sequence goes on along the minus strand of DIUK01000029.1, from coordinate 6,873 downwards.
GTGTTAAAACTTCCGGCTGCTCAGGCTTGGCCTACAAGCTCGAATTTGCCGATGCGGCCTTGCCCGAGGACTTGGTGTTTGAAAGCCATGGCGTTAAAGTGCTGGTTGATCCCAAGAGCCTGGCTTATCTGGAGGGCACGGAATTGGACTACACCAAGGAGGGATTGAACGAGGGCTTCAAGTTCAATAATCCCAATGTCAAAGGTGAATGCGGTTGTGGTGAGTCATTCACCACGTCGGCTTGATTGCCTAGTTTTGGCTGATTTTTCCTAATGCTCTTCATTTTTTAATTCTTCATTGCGCACCGACTCGACTCCCATGAGTATTCAAGACGATCTGCCTAACATTCAGTTTTCAGACGATCACTTTGCGTTGTTTGAGTTGCCACGTCAGCAAGCGCTTGATATGGGCGAACTGGATCAACGCTTTCGTCGGTTGCAGAGCGTAGTCCATCCTGACCGGTATGTACAGGCGGGAGAGACGGAGAAGCGTTTNNTATCAAACCCTGAAGCCTGCCGGGCAGCGGGCGCTGTATTTACTGAACTTGCTGGGTTTTGATCCGCAAATTGAAAGCAATACGGCCATGCCGACTGCATTTTTGGTGCAGCAAATGGAATTGCGCGAAGAGGTCATGGCAGCGCGTGCGACTGGTGACGAGAATGCACTGGATGCCGCACACCAAGCCATGCGCCGCGAGGTTGCGGAAGCACAGCAGGAATTAATCGTGTTGATCGACCAACGGCATGACTTTGCCGCTGCCGCTGATTTGGTACGCAAACTCATGTTTCAGGAAAAACTGTTACGCGAAATTAACGACGCGCTCGAAGCAGTCACATTGTAAAAATCCGTCACAGCGAAAAAAATTATGGCTCTTCTGCAAATTGCTGAACCGGGTGAATCGGTTGCGCCGCACCAGCATCGGCTGGCGATTGGTATCGACTTAGGCACGACTAACTCTCTTGTCGCCACAGTGCGCAGTGGCATGAGTGTTGTGCTCAATGATGAGCGGGGGCATCCGCTTTTGCCATCGGTCGTGCGATATGCCGTCGATGGACGTTGCGAGGTAGGTTATGCCGCAGAGTCAGCCAAAGCGACCGATCCAAAAAATACGATTGTGTCGGTTAAGCGCTTCATGGGGCGTAGCCGTGCCGATATTGCGCATGTTGAAACCTTGCCTTACGACTTTGTCGACGCGGATGGCATGGTCAAGATCAAGACCGTAGCGGGGATTAAAAGCCCGGTAGAGATTTCAGCTGATATTCTGAAAACCCTGCGCGCGCGCGCTGAAGCATCGCTCGGTGGCGAGCTTATCGGTGCNNGCGCAGTTGGCTGGGCTGAATGTGCTGCGTTTGCTCAACGAGCCAACGGCCGCTGCGATTGCTTATGGCTTGGATAATGCCGCAGAAGGCATTTATGCAATCTATGATTTAGGCGGTGGCACGTTTGATATTTCAATTCTGCGTCTGGCCAAAGGCATTTTTGAAGTGCTATCTACAGGCGGGGATTCTGCTTTAGGTGGCGACGATTTTGATCACCGGGTGTTCTGCTGGATTATTGAACAGGCCGGATTAAAACCGCTGAACTTGCATGACACGCGCCTTTTGCAAGCGCATGCGCGTGAAGCCAAGGAATATTTATCTCAGCATGCGGAAGCGCCGATCACCGTGAAACTTAGCAGTGGCGAATACGTCGATCTGGTGCTGACCACCGATCTATTCACTGAAATGACGCAAACCCTGGTGCAGAAAACTTTGTCTGCAACTAAAAAAGCCCTGCGCGATGCAGGCTTGTCGCCGTCAGAGGTCCGTGGCGTGGTAATGGTTGGCGGTTCAACCCGTATGCCGCAAATCCAGCGTGCCGTGGGCGAATTGTTCAAACAAGAGCCACTTAATAATCTGGATCCGGATAAAGTGGTCGCGTTAGGCGCTGCGATGCAAGCTAACTTATTGGCGGGTAATCGTGCCGCAGGCGACGATTGGTTGCTGCTGGATGTCATTCCCCTCTCTTTGGGGTTGGAAACCATGGGCGGCCTGGTGGAGAAAGTCATTCCACGAAACTCAACCATTCCCGTTGCGCGCGCGCAGGAATTCACCACATTTAAAGATGGCCAAACCGCAATGTCCGTGCATGTGGTACAGGGTGAGCGTGATCTGGTCTCGGTCTGCCGCAGCCTCGCGCGCTTTGAGTTGCGCGGCATTCCGCCGATGGTAGCCGGCGCTGCGCGGATTCGTGTGACTTTTCAGGTGGATGCAGATGGCTTGCTATCCGTTTCTGCACGCGAACAGACGACAGGGCATGAGGCGCGCATTGAGGTAAAGCCCTCTTACGGCCTGACGGACGAGGAAATTGCCACGATGCTCAAAGAGAGTTTCTCGCATGCAAAAGATGACGCGTCATTACGTGCCTTGCGCGAGCTGCAGGTAGAAGCCAAGCGTTTGCTGGAAGCCATTCAGTCGGCATTGGCGAGCGATGCGCAGATTTTGTCAGTGGACGAGCGTCGTCAAATTGATGCGGCAGTTGCCGGGCTCACTGCTGTTGTGGACAGCGAAGATAGATCAGCTCTTGATGCCGCTTTGGCAAAGCTTAGCGCGGCAACGGAAGAATTTGCCGCACGTCGCATGAATCAAAGCGTGCAACAGGCGCTGGCTGGAAAAAATATTGACCAGGTTACCCTTTAACTCAACATAAAACTGATGACACAACTGATCGTTTTACCTCATCCCGAGCTCTGCCCCGAAGGCAGTGTAATTGAAGCAACAGCGGGTACATCCGTATGCGATGCCTTGCTTGAGAACGGCATAGAAATTGAGCATGCCTGCGAGAAATCCTGTGCTTGCACAACTTGTCATGTGGTGGTACGCGAAGGGTTTGCTTCGCTTAACCCGGCAGAAGAACTCGAAGAGGATTTGCTCGATAAAGCCTGGGGCTTGGAGCCAAACTCTCGCTTGTCTTGTCAGGCACTGGTAGGCGCGACACCGTTAGTGATCGAAATTCCGAAATACACCATCAATATGGTCAAGGAGGGCAAACGATGAAATGGACCGATAGTCTGGATGTCGCGTTGGCCTTGATTGATCATCATCCGGAGGTTGATCCTACGCGCATCAATTTTGTTGATTTGATGCGCTGGGTGATTGCCTTGCCGGGGTTTGAGGAAAACGAGAGCCATTGTGGCGAGAAAAAGCTTGAAGCGATACAGCAAGCGTGGATAGATGAGGCGGAATAACTTGTCTCGAGACGCAGCTTAAGTCAGCCTTTTTCTGTCAATAAATCCCATGACGCTGATTGACACCCATTGCCATCTGGATGCAGCAGAGTTCGATGAGGATCGTGATGCCGTGGCTGACGCAGCAAGGCAAGCAGGTGTTTCTGTGATCGTTGTTCCGGCGGTTGAGCGAGCCAACTTTGGTGCAGTAGCCTCGGTGTGTCGCGATCAGCCTGGTTGTGCTGCGGCGTATGGTATTCATCCCCTGTACGTTGCACGTGCACGGGCCGAGGATTTAGAGGCATTGCACGCAACAGTCATGCGCGAAAACCCGGTAGCCGTCGGCGAGATCGGCCTTGATCGGTTTGTCGACGATGGTGATCCGGCTGTGCGCGATGCAACTCAAATGCACTACTTCATTGAGCAGTTAAACATTGCTAAAACCGCGCAGCTGCCGGTGATTTTGCATGTGCGGCGGACGATTGATTTGGTGTTGCAACAGTTACGGCGGGTAAAATTGCGTGGTGGCATTGCACATGCGTTTAATGGCAGCCAGCAACAGGCGGAGGAATTCATCAAGCTGGGTTTTAAGTTAGGCTTTGGTGGCGCAATGACCTACCCGCGTGCGCGGAAAATTCGGCAACTTGCGGCCAGCTTGCCGTTGGACGCCATCGTGCTGGAAACCGATGCGCCGGATATGTCGCCTGAATGGAAAGTCGGCGCTCGCAATACGGCGGATCAACTGCCCCGCATTGCCGAATGTCTGGCCGGGTTGCGTGGTGTTCACCTTGAAGTGATTGCACAGACAACGACCGCCAATGCCATTCAAGTTCTGCCCGGGCTTGCCCGGTTTTTTTGATGTTTTATCTTTAACCTGGAGATCACAATGAGTACAGTTAATTTTCATGGCAATCCCATCAATTTGAATGGCACCTTACCCAAAGCAGGTGCTAAGTCCCCTGATTTTCAACTCACCAGCGGCGCACTGGCTGAGGTTTCCTTGAAGGATTTTGCCGGTAAGCGCAAAGTGCTGAACATCGTTCCAAGCCTGGATACACCAACTTGTGCAACGTCCACGCGCAAGTTCAACGAGATGGCCTCGAAGTTGCCGAACACCACCATTCTCGCGGTGTCAGCAGACTTGCCCTTTGCCGCCAAGCGTTTTTGCACAACCGAGGGTATTGANNGGCTTAACCGCGCGCGCTATCGTCGTGCTCGACACCAACGACCAGGTGATTCATAGCGAACTAGTCGCTGAAATTGGTGATGAGCCGAATTACGATGCGGTACTCAAAGCCCTCGCTTAAAGTATCAATTACAGTATCGATAAGTATCAGCAGTCACCGTGAATTTGGATTTGTGATGTGTAATACGACCTGACATACCGCATTGAAAAACCAAATTTTGCCGAGGGGACGGGGTGCCTGCCTGTTTCACTCGGCTCTTTTGTTTTTTAGGTTTGGTATGGCAAATTAAGTCTTATGTAAGACTATGCGTTAAAATCAAGCGCTTACTCACTCAAGGCGTGAGCTGTAATTATTTACTTATAAGGGATTTACCCACAAGGAGATGACGTTGAAGATTCTGGTACCGGTCAAGCGTGTGATTGACTACAACATTAAAGTACGCGTTAAGGCAGACAACACGGGTGTTGATCTGGCCAACGTCAAAATGGCAATGAATCCGTTTGATGAAATCGCTGTTGAAGAAGCCCTGCGTATCAAAGAAGCCGGTATCGCAACCGAAGTGGTCGCTGTCTCTTGCGGAGTGACAGCTTGCCAGGAAACCCTACGCACGGCCATGGCACTGGGCGCTGACCGTGGCATTCTGGTTGAAACCGATGTTGAGTTGCAGCCCCTGGCGGTAGCCAAACTGCTCAAGACGATTGCGACGAATGAAGCGCCGCAGCTGATCATTCTGGGCAAGCAAGCGATTGACGATGATGCCAATCAAACCGGCCAGATGCTGGCCGCATTGCTGGGCTGGCCACAGGCAACCTTTGCTTCCAAAGTGGTGGTGGATGCGGCCGCTGGTAAAGTGGCTGTCACGCGCGAAGTGGATGGCGGGCTGGAAACCCTGGAACTCACGCTGCCCGCGATTGTGACTACAGACTTGCGCTTGAACGAGCCACGTTATGCGACGTTGCCTAATATCATGAAGGCCAAGAAAAAACCGCTGGACGTGGTGAAACCTGAAACCTTGGGTGTGGATGTCACACCACGCTTGACAACACTTAAAGTGAATGAACCATCGCCGCGCGCGGCGGGCATAAAAGTGGCGGATGTCGCCGAGCTGATCCATAAACTAAAGAACGAAGCCAAGGTGATTTCATGAGCATCCTCGTTATTGCAGAACACGACAACGCCAGTTTAAAAGCAGCAACGCTGAATACTGTTGCTGCAGCGGCAAAGATTAATGCCAGCCTGACAAGTGAAATTCATGTGCTTGTTGCAGGTGCGACATGTAGTGCCGTGGCCAGCCAAGCCGCTGCTGTAGCCGGTGTGGCTAAAGTCTTGGTAGCCGACGCAGCGCATTATGCAGACCAGACTGCTGAAAATTTAGCCGCCTTGATTCATGCGTATGCCTCGGGTTACACGCATGTTCTGGCACCAGCTACCAGCAATGGCAAAAACACCTTGCCGCGTGTGGCAGCGCTGCTGGATGTGGCACAAATTTCCGACATTATTTCCGTGCTGGATGCCGATACTTTCGTTCGCCCTATTTACGCGGGCAATGCGCTGGCCACGGTGAAAAGTGCGGATCCGGTCAAAGTGATTACCGTGCGTACCACGGGCTTTGATCCGGTGGCGGCAACGGGCGGACAAGCCACGATTGAAGCGATGAGTGCAGGCCCTGATCTTGGCCTGAGTAAACTGCTAGGAAGGGAACTCAGCAAATCTGCACGCCCGGAACTTGCGGCTGCAAAAATCATCGTCTCAGGTGGCCGAGGCATGGGTAGTGGCGAAAATTATCACACGGTGCTGGAACCCTTGGCTGACAAGCTCGGTGCAGCGATGGGCGCATCGCGCGCAGCTGTGGATGCAGGCTTTGTGCCCAATGATTATCAGGTCGGGCAAACCGGCAAGATAGTCGCACCGCAACTGTATATTGCCATTGGCATCTCCGGCGCCATTCAGCATCTGGCCGGCATGAAGGAATCCAAAGTCATCGTGGCCATTAACAAGGATCCGGATGCGCCGATTTTTCAGGTGGCTGATTATGGCTTGGTGGCGGACCTTTTCCAGGCTGTACCTGAGCTGGTGGCTGCGCTGTAGTTTCCGGACGCACCCAATGCCCAAAGCGCCGATGAGTCGCCCCGAATCATGAAAACCTTCAACCTCGGCGCACTCAGGGCAGGTAAATTTAGCCCGCCCCTCCCATTCGCCCTGCTGCCGCCCACGACTGGCTGTGCGCAGCCAGTCGGCTGCCGCGGCGTGACATGGGTGCCGCGCATTCCCGCACCATCCCACCCTTCCTTCGCGGAAAGGCTTCTTTATGGCTCGCTTCGCTCGGTTATTANNCGCCCCGTTAAAAGACATGCAGTTCGTGTTGCACGAGTTGGCCCACTTGCCAAAAATTAATGCCCTGCCGGGTTATGAAGAGGCAACGCCGGACCTGGTAGAAGCGATTCTGGCAGAGTCCAGCAAGTTCTCGCGCGACGTGCTGGC
>DIUK01000004.1:2491-4809 GCA_002422995.1 Rhodocyclaceae bacterium UBA6160 | reverse complement strand
CAGAAGTCGCCCACGGCAGCTGCACTGATTTGCCACCGCCGCGCAAACGCTAATCAGGAAAAAAACGCCACATGACGCAAGATGAAATGAAACAAGCCGTGGCCATTGCCGCGCGAGATTACGTGGCCAAGCATTTACCCCAAGGCGCGATCCTTGGTGTCGGCACCGGCTCCACGGCGAATTATTTTATTGATGCGCTCGCGTCGATTCGTCACCAACTGGGCGGCACCGTTGCAAGTTCAGAAGCCACCCGCCAGCGTCTGCTAAACCATGGCATTCCCGTGCTGGATCTTAATGACGTCACAGACATGAGCATTTACGTGGATGGCGCGGATGAGATTGATCAAAGTCTGGCCATGATCAAGGGTGGGGGCGGCGCGCTCACGCGAGAGAAAATCGTCGCCGCCGTGGCAGATACCTTCGTGTGCATTTGCGATAACTCAAAACGCGTGACCACCTTAGGACGCTTTCCGCTACCTGTCGAAGTCATTCCCATGGCAAGCGCCTATGTTGCTCGCCAACTCACCAAGCTGGGTGGCAAACCCATGCTGCGCGAAGGCTTTATAACAGATAACGGCAATGTCATTCTGGATATACACGGCTTGCATATTGATCAACCCAAAGTGCTTGAAAGTCAGATCAACAGTTTTGTCGGTGTCGTAAGCAATGGTCTGTTTGCTCAACGTGGTGCAGATGTTTTGCTCCTGGCAAATTCTGAAGGCGTGGATATGATCCGCCGCCCAACCAAATAAAAAGCACAAAACTCGCGCTAGAATCAACCGCTAGTCGGCGATTGCATTAAAAATTATTAAATCATTAACAATGAGTTCAATGAAATATATTTGTAATAGTTTGTCCGTATAGTATCCGGATTATTTAGGGTGACACATTATGAGCCAGCAACATATCCTCAAAAAATTCGATACCGAACTAGAAGACTTGCGTAGTCGCGTGCTCGCCATGGGGGGCTTGGTCGAAGAACAGTTTTTGCGCGCCATGGACGGGCTGGAGAACGGCAATTTAGCCATGATCGAGCAGATCATTACGAATGACCATTTAGTCAATCGTCACGAAGTCGAACTCGATGAAGCCTGTAACCATGTCATTGCCCGCTTACAGCCAACAGCTGTGGATTTGCGCATGGTGATGACCGTGGTCAAAATCATTACTGATCTTGAGCGCATTGGAGATGAAGCCAAGAAAATCGCCAAGATGGCACGCGAACTACATTCGGACAAATTGCGCGCAGTGCCTCGTGTTGAACTGCGTTCTACTGCCAACATTGCCGTGAGCATGTTGCGTAAGTCACTTGACTCCTTTGCGCGGGTAGATGAAAGTGTTTCTTACGAAGTTGCGCAACAAGATCGCGAAGTCGATGCAGGCTTTAAGGCCACCATGCGTCAGCTGATTACTTTCATGATGGAAGACCCGCGCACGATTTCCAGCTCGCTGGATTTACTGTTCGTTGCCCGTTCCGTTGAACGCATTGGCGACCACGCCAAAAATATTGCCGAATATGTGGTGTATATGGTTAAAGGTCGCAATGTACGACATATTGGCTTGGAAGCCTTGGGAAAAGAACTTTCGCAATAAAGCACTCGGTACGGAATTTGCGACACAAATAAAAAAGCGGCGTTGCCCAGGCAACGCCGTTTTTTTATTTCTATTGAAGTTGAATCACTTGCTCAATACACAGAATCCACTACACCAAACATCGGCGCTGACAAGACGGCGATATTATCTCGCCCCGTATCTGTTACCTTGCCACAAGCCGTTCGCCGAATGTCGAACGTCGAATGCTGCCGCCACTGAACTTATGCCGATGGTGGCACGTAGCCACTCACCTGATCCGCACCTTCGCCGAAGAAATGCTTTTGCACTTGTTCAGTCAAATACTTCCGATGCTGCGGGTCAGCCAGGCTCAAGCGGTTCTCGTTGATGATCATGGTCTGCAGTTTGATCCACGCCTGCCACGCCTCTTTAGAGACGCCCTCATAGAGTTTTTTGCCTAATTCGCCCGGCATTGGAGGAAAGTCCATGCCTTCGGCTTCTTTACCCAGTTTGATGCAGTTCACCATGCGTGCCATGCCATTTCCTTTACGTTCTCTAAGTTTTCAATTAAAACCGTCGTGCAAGTTTACTCTGAGATGCACGCTCAAATTTGCTTAACAAGCATCACCAAATAATCAGCACAACGCTCACCAAACCTACAAGACTTTGACCAGAATTTTCGACCGCCGTTGCAAGTTATAAACCTCGCGCCGTGCCGCAGGTAATGAGTCTACGGTGGATTCAACAAACCCGCGTTCGATAAACCA
>DIUK01000004.1:1422-2480 GCA_002422995.1 Rhodocyclaceae bacterium UBA6160 | reverse complement strand
CCGCTGCGACGAAAATCCGGCATCACGGCAACGCAGGCCAGCTCGGCCGACTTTGCGTCAGTAAACGGATACAGCGCGGCACAGCCAACGATCATGCCATCGTGCTCAACCACCGAGAAGCGGGTGATCTCAATTTCCAGGCGCTCACGCCCGCGCTTGACCAGCGTACCGTCCGCTTCGAGTGGTTCGATCAGCCCCAAAATCGCGCCAACATCATCAATCGTCGCATCCCGCAACCGCGCCAGCGGTGCTTGCGTCATCACCGTGCCCACGCCATCACGGGTAAAAAACTCCATCAGCATCGCACCATCCGCTTGCCGATCCAAAAAGTGCACTCGTCCCACACCCGCACGGCAAGCGCGCACCGCACTAGGCAGCACACGCGCAATATCCGGCGCTTGTGTCTGTAGACTTTTACTGACCAGCTTTTGCGCTTCATCAGCAGTGAGCGCATCAATCAACGCACCCTTGGCGCTCGTCACCCCGCTCGCGGCGCACAGATAAATCAACTTATCTGCCTGCACGGCCACGGCCACGGCTTCGGCCACTTCTTCCCAGGCCAGGTTGAAAATCTCGCCAGTAGGCGACGCGCCGATAGGCGTAATCAACACCACATTTTCCTGCGCCAGGTCAGCCTGAATTTCTTCCGCAATCACTTTGCGCACCGCACCCGTGTATTGAAAGTCAATGCCATCGACCACGCCGACAGGCCGCGCAGTAATAAAGTTGCCGCCGGTCACGCGCAGAAATGCCCCGGCCATTGGCGTGTTGGGCAACCCTTGCGAGAGCAGCGCCTCGATCTCGATGCGCGTTACGCCCATGGCGCGCTTGACGCATTCCAGCGCGGCGGCGTCGGTTATCCGTAACCCCTTGTGGAACTGCGGCTCCAAACCACGCAAGTGCATCTCGGCGTCAATCTGCGGTCGTGCACCATGCACCAGCACCAGGCGGATGCCCATGCTGTCAAGTAGCGCAATGTCATGGATCAATGCTTGCGCCGCACCGGACTCAAGCACTTCACCCCCAAAAGCAATAACGAAAGTGCGCCCACGGAAGGC
>DIUK01000004.1:0-1350 GCA_002422995.1 Rhodocyclaceae bacterium UBA6160 | reverse complement strand
GGATTCTCCCACGACTTGCCCGTCAAGTTCCGCTTCGAGACGCTCGCACACGGTTTGCAGGATTTTCACACGGGCAAAATTTTTGTCGTTCGACTCAACCAATGTCCACGGTGCCGCCCCCGTGCTGGTGCGCTCAATCATCTCGCTTGCGGCTTGCTGATATTGCGGCCACTTTTCGCGGTTGCGCCAATCGTCCTCCGTGATCTTGAAACGCTTGAAAGGGGTCTCTTCACGCACCTTGAAGCGCTTCAATTGCTCGGCCTGGCTGATCTGCAACCAGAACTTGATCACGATCGCTCCGGCATTTGATAGCTCATGTTCAAAATCATTGATCTCGCTATACGCGCGCAACCAGTCGCGCTCGGAACAAAAGCCTTCAATCCTTTCGACCAGCACGCGGCCATACCATGAGCGGTCGAATAGCGTGGCACGCCCGCAACGTGGCACGTGCCGCCAAAACCGCCATAAATAAGGTTGCGCCCGTTCTTCTTGTGTGGGCGCTGCAACAGGAATGATCTGAAACTTGCGCGCATCGAGTGCGCCTGCAATGCGACGTATCGCACCGCCCTTGCCTGCAGCATCCACGCCCTCAAACACGCAGACCATAGAACGCGCCTTAAACCGGGGATCGCGGCTTAGTTCAGCGAGCCGTCCTTGCCAATAGGCGAGTTGGTCTTCATACGCCTTGTCGCTCAATTTTTTCTTGAGGTTCAACGCCGAGAGCACGCTGCGGCCATCAGCGCTTGGCCGTGTTTTCGGCGCCACGGGCGTGTCCTGATTATCACCCGTGGCCAAGCGCTGGCGTAGCGAATCGAGCAATACCTGGCCAACTGTCAGCGAGCGGTAGTTGTCATCCGCACCTTCAACAATAATCCACGGTGCCCAGGCAGTATTGGTCATGCGCAACACATGGCCCGCCACTTCTTGCAACTGATCGTAACTTTTCAACCGCTGCGCGCTGCCCGGCGTCACCCGCCACGCAGTGCGCGGGTCGTTTTGCAGCGTCTTCAAGCGTTTTTTCTGCGCATCCTTGCTGAGATGAAACCAGAACTTCAGCACCAGTGCGCCCTCATTTACCAGCATCGCTTCAAAACGGTTGATCTGGTCAATCCGCGCGTCCAGATCAGTCAGTGGCAAATCGCCTTTCAAGCGCTGCCGAATCGGATCGGAATACCACGAACCGGCAAAAACTCCAGTCCATCCTTTGGGCGGCAGCGCACGCCAATAGCGCCACATGGCGGGGCGGTCACGCTCCTCATCCGTTGGCTCGGAAAAGGCCAGCGTGTGCAAAAAGTGCGGATCCATCCAGTCATACAGCACATTGATGGTTTCCCCCTTGCCCGCAAAATC
>DIUK01000075.1 GCA_002422995.1 Rhodocyclaceae bacterium UBA6160 | reverse complement strand
ATCAGCGCAATGAGGTTTTTTGGGGCAAGCGTATTCGTGAACACTTCTGGCAGTTTCCTCAGGGTGGCATTGATAAAGGCGAAACCCCGGAACAGGCGATGTTTCGTGAGCTTTATGAGGAGGTTGGCTTAAAGCCCGAGCATGTGCGGATTATGGGCCGTACCCGCAGCTGGTTGCGTTATGAAGTGCCGCAACACTGGGTTCGTCGCGAAGGACGGAGTCATTATCGTGGTCAAAAGCAAATCTGGTTTTTGCTGCGCTTGATTGGCCGCGATAGCGATGTGCACCTGCGCGCCAGCCATAAACCGGAGTTTGACGCCTGGCGCTGGAGTGATTACTGGATTCCTCTGGATACCGTGATCGAATTCAAGCGTGGTGTATATGAGGCGGCATTAAATGAGCTCGCGCATATTTTGTTTCGCGCTCAGCACGCGGCTTTGCAAAATAAACACAATGACAATGAGATTTTGACTGAGGTGCAAAATCAGGTGGATTCAGTGCTGCAATTGACGAATTTTTCTACTGAACCATTTCCTTGTGTAACCCGGGTAAAGTCAAGATGATCCGGCATATGCAATTTGTCCTGGTTAGTTTGGTGGCTGTGTTTTTCGCGTTGAGCTCTGCAAGTGCTGTCGGCCGGGTTAAGAATGAGGCCATTGGTGCTGAAAAAGAGATTGAATATGTCGAAGAACAAAAAACAGAATGGGTTGAGCTAGAGGTTACTTTGCCGCCTGCGCCAGTGGCAGCGCAATTGCAATCCATTTATGTCAGTGCTGTGGCAACGCATCAATATTTGATTGATGGCAGTTCGCTTTCTGTAGGCAATGATGGTGTTGTGCGCTATGTGCTGGTTGTGCGCACCGCAGGCGGTGCAGAAAATGTCAGTTATGAGGGCATTCGTTGCGAAGAAGGCACGTGGAAGCTTTATGCCACAGGCGCTGCCGATGGACAATGGAAGAAGGCGAGAATTAGCGAATGGCGGCCAATTGAAAACAAATCCGTGAATCGTTATCACATGGTATTAAGTCGCGAATTGTTTTGTCCAAACGGGATGCCGATTGCTACTGCAGAAGAAGGGCGTCGTGCGTTGCGATTAGGCCATCATCCGGACGTTAAATAGCAATAACCCTGGTAACTGCTTTAACTAGAGATAATTCAAGTAAAACGCTTTTATTCGACAACATGATGATTGATCGCCTCATTCCAGAAATTGACAAGGTTTTACGTACGTTGTTTGCTCCTGCCACGACAAACCGCGCCATGCCGGGTGAGGATTTGCCTGAAGCGGATTTAAGTGAGGCGGTGCGTCGCCATGCTGCGGCCTTGATGCGCATTAACCATTGTGGCGAAATATGCGCGCAAGCTTTGTACCAAGGCCAGTCAATCACCTCGCGTCAGCCTGAGGTCAAAAAAGCCCTGGCAAAAGCTGCGCAAGAAGAAACCGAACACCTGAATTGGACCGAGCGACGCATCGCTGAACTTGGTGGCCACAAGAGCTTGTTGAATCCACTCTGGTACGCAGGCTCACTTGGTTTAGGCCTGATTGCTGGCAAGCTGGGCGACGAATGGAGCCTCGGCTTTTTGGCGGAAACGGAGCGGCAAGTTGAGCAGCATCTGGAAAATCATAAAACGCAACTATCGCCCGATGATCAAAAGTCCTGGGTATTGCTGGAGCAAATGAAATCGGATGAGGCGAACCACGCGCACATGGCCGTAGCCAATGGCGCGCGTGAATTACCGTTTCCAGTCAGGATGGCGATGAAACTGTCATCCAAAGTGATGACTAAAGCTGCGTATTACATTTGATTTTTAGGAAAATTACGCTTCCACCAACTCAAAGCTGTGCGTAATTGCGGCAGTTTTTTCCAGCATGATAGAAGCAGAGCAGTATTTTTCTGCCGAAAGTTTCAGCGCGCGTTCAACGGCTTCGGGCTTTAAGGCTTTGCCTGTCACTGTAAAGTGCAGATTGATGCGCGTGAATACTTTGGGGTCGGTGTCGGCGCGGTCGGCTTCAAGCTTTACCGTGCAACCGCTCACCGCATGCCGCCCGCGCTGCAAAATCAGCACCACATCAAACGCCGTGCAGCCACCCATGCCAGCGAGTAATAATTCCATCGGGCGTGGCGCCAGGTTACGACCACCGGCGTCCGGCGCGCCATCCATGGCGACCAGATGTCCGCTACCGGTTTCTGCAATAAAGCTCATCCCATCGTGCCAACGTACTGTGCATTCCATATCATCACTCCATAAATAACATTTATATTCTATCCTTCGCACTTTGTCTGTTTTGACGACGTTACACAATACGTTAAAGAGCCGTACGATGACAATACAAAATACCTTGCAGCAAGGCGTGTTATCCAACGGCATGTCCGCAGAAGATATGGACATCAAAAAAGTCGGCGCTGGTGATACGGCGGATGAATCACCTCTGCAGCAAGAGGGGGCAGGTCTCCTGGCTGTGGCAGATGGCAGCACGGCGGCAATTGACTCAGCAGAAGTTGCCAACGCGCCGCCTCTGCGCAATCGCGTCAAGCTCACGCAAACCAGTGAAGTCTATGATTGCATGCCAGAAGAGAGCATATTGCAGGGCATGGCGCGACTTGGCCGGCGCGGAATTCCGCTGGGTTGCTTGAACGGCGGTTGTGGCATTTGCAAAGTCGCTGTGATGTCTGGCAAGTGGCAAAAAACGGGCTTAATGAGCCGAGCCCATGTGAGCGAAGACGAAGAAGCCAGAGGAATTGTGCTGGCTTGTCGGGCGGCACCATGCTCAGACGTTGAAATTGAAGTATTGGGCAAAATGCAAAAGTCGGTTTTCAAGGGATGGGGTTAGTTTGGGCGGGGGAATTCCCAGTGCGTTTGGCCTGCTTGGCTTACGTGCCTATAGGCGCTGATTGAAAATTATTGCCCTGTGGCGACTTGATTTAATTTAACCATCTGCTTGACCGAGTATTGTTTTTCGATGAAACTAAGCCAATGATCCTTTCTTTAGATTCCCTTGAGCGCAAGCTCGAGCAATTGCTCACCGCCATGCAAAACTTGCGTGACGACAATGCTCGTTTGCGTTTGCAAGTTGCAGCATTGGATGCTGAAAAAGCCGTGTTGAGTAACAAAATTGATGTTGCGTGCGAGCGTCTTGCCGAATTGCGCGACCGAATTCCCGAATTGAGCGAACATGAGTGAAACACTGGATATTCATTTGCTTGGCAAAGACTATCGGGTCGCCTGCGCGCCCGCTGAGCGCGAAGCACTGGCCGCTGCGGTGGCCTACGTGGATGAGAAGTTGCAGCATATCGGAGGCAAAAGTCCGCTTGGTACAGGCAATACGCGGGGTAATGGTGAGCGTGTGGCGGTTATGGCGGCATTGAACATTGCGCATGAGTTGTTGCAGCTAAAAAATGCAGCCCCTGACCTTTTTGCTGCGGTTGACAGTGAGGCGCTAAGCCATCAATTGCATGGCATGGAAAGTCGCTTGGATGCAGCGTTGAGCGAGTATCAATCGACGACAGTATAAAAATTGTAAAACTGCGCCCTAATTTTTTAGGTTGGAGTAGTATTCACAGCAACAAAGTTTTTCCCCTGCGGTGTGCGCCAAGGTCAACATTCTTTGAACCAATACGCATTTGCGCTGGTTACCGCCCCTTGATGCTGCTGTTGTGATCGCTCTGCGAGTGAACCTGATGCGGCTGGAACGTAACCTCCCTGAACTTAGGTTCAGGATGCCGACCAAACGCCATGCGCGGGGGAACCTTATTATCTAGTACCTCATTTAATATTACTGGTATTACGCAGCCAGTTCAAAAACCCCAACAGTGCTCGCTCAATTGCGCTCTTGGGGTTTGTTTTTGGCGTTTGGTTTTTAATGAGTGAAAAATTATTCTCTCAAATAGTTAGGAGTCATTCAGCATGTCGCGCTATTGGTTGATGAAAAGCGAACCCTCGGTGATCAGCATTGACGATGTGTTGGCCATGCCGAACCAAACGGTGGACTGGTGGGGCGTGCGAAATTATCAGGCGCGCAATTTCATGCGCGATCAAATGAATGTGGGCGATGGGGTTTTTTTCTATCATTCCTCTTGCCCTGAGCCAGGCATTGCGGGCTTGGCGGAAGTTGCGCGGCAGGCTTATCCCGACCGCACGCAGTTTGATCCTGAGAGCCATTATTTTGATCCCAAGGCGACGTCTGAAAATCCGCGCTGGATGAATGTGGATGTGCGCATTGTGCGCAAAACGCGGTTGATTAGTCTGGACGAATTGCGTGCGCATCCTGAATTAGCGGGCATGCGCACCTTGCAAAAAGGCAATCGGCTATCCATCACGCCGGTGGATCCTGCGGAGTGGAAGTTCATTGTTGAAAATCTGATCGGTAAATCATGAGCTGGTTTTTGGCGTATCTGGCCTTGGGCGCGGTGGCGGGTTTTTTTGCGGGTTTGCTCGGCATAGGCGGTGGCGCGGTGATTGTGCCTTTGCTGGTGATGATGTTTTCCGCGCAAGGATTTGCTGATGCGCATCTGATGCATTTGGTCTTGGGTACGTCAATGGCGACGATCATTTTTACCTCGCTGTCCAGCATGCGCACGCACCATCAGCATCAGGCGGTGAATTGGGCCGTGGTGAAAACCTTGAGCCCGGGCATTATTGTCGGCACGCTATTGGGCGCACAACTGGCAGCACATGTGGCGACAAGGCCGCTGGCAATTTTCTTCGCGGTGTTCATGATGTATGTGGCAGTGCAAATGATCATCAATGCCAAGCCGTCTCCTGCGCGCGAGCTGCCGGGGCGGGCGGGCATGCTGGGCGCAGGCTTTGGCATTGGTGCGATCTCGGCGCTGGCGGCAGTGGGAGGCGGTTCGCTGACGGTGCCATTTTTGTTGTGGTGCAATGTCAAAATGCATCACGCCATTGGCACGTCCGCCGCCGTGGGTTTGCCCATCGCTTTGGCAGGTACGGTGGGTTATATGATCTCAGGCTTGAGCGCTACGGGTTTGCCCGCAGGCAGTTTTGGTTTTATTTATTTACCCGCGCTGGTAGGTACGGTCTTGGCCAGTGCGCTTGTCGCCCCGCTGGGCGCGCGGCTGGCGCATCGTTTGCCGGTGGCCACGCTCAAGAAGATTTTTGCCGGAGTGCTTTTGTTATTGCTGGCCAAGATGCTGCATGGCTTGTTTAGCCAGTGAACATGGGCGGCAAAACTTGCTTGCCGCATCTCAAGCCATTGCGTAAAAAGTCGGCGCTGGCGAGACGGCGATAGAGATGCTGATCAAGTGGGGAAGATGGGCAGCAACTGCGAAAAATCATCAATCGCCGCGTAATCCGCCGTGTGTTTTTCTGGCTGTCGGGTGTCTGGTTTTTTCACCGCGACCAGATGCGTGATGCCGTAGAGCTGCGCTGAATCCAGCACTGACAAGTTGTCATCCACCAGCAGGGTACGCGCAGGATCAAAGGGTTCGATGTCATTCAAGCGCTGCCAAAAGGCTTGCTCCTCCTTGGCCGCGCCTAGCGCATGCGAGCTGATGATGGCGTCAAACTGGGCGGCAAGGCCTGTGCGCTCCATTTTCAGATCGACGCTTTTTTGATGCGCATTGGTGGCCAGCACAAGGCGTCGGCCGCTCTGCCGCACGGCGGTTAAAAAGTCGATGACATGCGGGTGAATGGCAATTAAGTGCGCGACTTCCGCCTTTAATTGCATGATGTCCAGCCCCAGCTCGGTTTGCCAGAAGTCCACTGAATACCAGTCCAGCGTGCCTGCACCTTGATGATAACGGTGGGTTATTTCTTCCTTCACCTCGGCATGCGGCCGGTTCAATGACTCGGCATAGCGGCGGGGCAAATGCGTTTGCCAGAAATGGTTATCAAAATGCAAATCCAGCAAGGTGCCGTCCATGTCGAGCAAGACGGTGTCGATGTGTTGCCAATTAACGAGTGGGTTCATAGCGGTCCATGAGAAGAATTTTTACTGGCCACGAAATTGTGGCGGGCGTTTGTCGAGAAAGGCAGCGAGGCCTTCTTTGTAGTCTGCTGTGTCCAGAAAATAAAACGAGGCGCGTTTTTCTTCAGTTGTTAGTGGATTTTTATCGCCCAAGCGATTGATCCATTGCTTGTGCGCACGCGCGACCAGCGGCGCGCCTTTGGCGATGCGGCGGGCGGTAGCAAGCGCTTCGTCAAACACGGCGGCATCTTCCACCACGCGGCTCACCAGGCCTTTGGCATAGGCTTCATCTGCCGTAAATAATTTCCCTTCGAGCAAAATTTCCTTGGTCACTGCTGGACCCGCCAAGGCCAGCAGGCCTTCGAGCTCGCCGGGATACATCGAAAAGCCGAGCTTCATGATGGGCGCGCCCAATTGCGCGTTGCGCGCAGCAATGCGCAAATCGCACGCGCAGGCAATTTCCAGCCCGCCGCCAATGCATGGGCCGAGGATGGCGGCAACCGTTGGCACAGGGCATTGGGCAATGGCGGCAAGCGCTGCGCCGACGGCCTCGTGGTAACTCATCGCCAGATCGACCGTGGCGCGCGCGGTGCGAAATTCTTCCAGATCGCCGCCGGCGGCAAAGGCTGCACCCTCGCCGCGAATGATGATGCAGCGCAACGTATCGTCCTCACCCAAACTGCGCATGATGCTGTGCAGCTGTTGCCACATGGCGGCATTCAAGGCATTGAGTTTGCCGGGGTTGGATAGCGTCACGGTGGCGATGTCATGTTCGCGTGAGCCGAGTATGGCGGGTGTATTAGTTGATGTATTCGTGATTGTCATCATAGTTGTCACAAGAGTTTATGCGCTCATTTTATCGGGCTTTGCATGACAACCATGAGCGTGTTGCGCTCCTGCGGTATAGTCAGGCGGATGAAAATTTCCCAGCAACACTTTGCTTTTTTGCTCGCCGCACTCTCTGCGATCGGCCCGTTTGCGATTGATACTTACCTTCCGGCTTTTCCGGAAATGGCACAGCAGTTGGGCACGTCGGCGCTGCACATTCAGAAAACACTCACCTTCTATCTGGTTCCCTTTGGCTTCATGATGTTGTGGCATGGCACTTTGTCGGACGCCTTGGGCAGGCGCCGCATTATTCTCGCCGGGTTATTGCTGTTCGCTCTGGGATCATTGGTGTGTGCCTTTGCTAACTGCATCGAAGTGTTATGGCTCGGGCGTGCCTTGCAAGGCATATCGTCCGGCGTGGGCATGGTGGTCGGCCGGGCCATGGTGCGTGATGTTTTGCAGGGCGCCCACGCACAACGCTTGATGGCTAAAGTAGCGATTCTTTTTGCCATTGCGCCGGCGGTTTCTCCCATTGTGGGTGGCTACCTGTTGCGCTTTTATGACTGGCGGGGAATTTTTATTTTTCTCGCGCTGTTTGCGGGCACCTTGTTCGCTGCTTGTTTGGCATGGCTGCCCGAAACGCTCGCCGTGGAAAAGCGCCAATCGCTGCATCCCGTAAAGTTATTGCAGGCTTATCAGGACATGCTGAGTCATGGGCTGTTTAATCGCTTGGCATTGACCAGTGCGTTTACCTTCAATGCCTTTTTTATTTATGTGGTGGCAGCGCCCGTGTTTCTTATTCGCCATTTGGGGCTCACGCCACAATCGTTTGCAGTGATGTTTGTGCCCCAGGTGATAGGCATGGTGATCGGTTCTTTTTTGTCGGGCAGATTTGCCGGGCGGCTCACGCACCGGCGCACGATCGTGATCAGTTTGAGCATTATGGCTTTCGCTGCGAGCTTGAATCTGATTATTAATCTGACCTTGCCACCGGGTCTGCCCTGGTCGATTCTGCCCTTGCCGATTTTTGCCTGCGGCATGTCGCTCTCGATGCCTAATCTGCAGCTATTGGTTCTGGATTTATTTCCTGAGCGGCGGGGGCTGACTTCCAGCACCATGAGCGCGATTTCTACGCTGGTCGGGGCGTTATCAACTGCTTTGCTTGTTCCGCTGCTGTGGGATAGTACGCTGGGTCTTTCACTCGGCATGGCGGGATTTTTGATGTTGGGCGTGATTAGCTTTGCGCTCGCCCGGCCATCAGATGAAGCTCATGCAGGCGCGTGATAGTGGCTGAACAGCGGCTGAACGCCGAAAAGTCGGTGCTGGTGAGACGGCGATAATGACAAAGAGGCCGTGCTTGCTGACTGCTAAGATAACCGGGCACTCAAGGTAAGATTAATTTTTCAATCATTTTTTTCCATCCATATCCATGAATAATCCCCGCTTCCCCACGCTCTTTTCACCCTTGAAAGTTGGCACGCACGTATTGAAAAATCGCGCCATCATGGGCTCGATGCATTTGCGTCTGGAAACCATGGATCGACCGCTGCAACGACAGGCGATGTTTTATGCGGAGCGTGCGCGCCAAGGCGTCGCCTTGATGGTGACAGGTGGCTTTGCACCGTGTGAGCAGGGTTTGCTGGAAGACGCCGGGCCGCTGTTGGCAACGCAAGTGCAAGCAGATGCACTACGCACCATCACAGAAGCCGTGCATGCCGAAGGCGGGCGTATTTTGCTGCAGATTTTGCACGCCGGGCGCTATGCGCGGCTTGCTTCGGCTGTGGCGCCTTCCGCCATCGCTTCGCCCATCCATCGCACCATGCCGCGAGAGTTAAGCGCAGAAGAGATCGAGATCATCATTGAAGATTTTGTGCGCTGCGCTGAACTGGCTACCAGTGCTGGTTTTGATGGCGTGGAGGTGATGGGTTCGGAAGGTTATTTGCTCAACCAGTTCACCGTCACACGTACCAATCAGCGCAATGATGCTTGGGGCGGCAGTGTGGAAAATCGGCAGCGGCTGCCGGTGGAAATTGTGCGTCGCATGCGGCAGCGCTTAGGCGCGGATTTTTTAATCATGTTCCGTATCTCTGCACTGGATTTGGTAGAAGGTGGTGCAGATGCGCATGAAGTCATCCAGCTTGCACAGGCGATTGAAGCGGCCGGGGCGGATATTTTGAACACCGGCATTGGCTGGCATGAAGCGCGGATACCGACGATTGCTTATGTGGTGCCGCGCGCAGTCTGGCGCTTTGCTGCGGCGCGAATAAAACGTGCTGTATCGATTCCGGTAGTGACGTCTAACCGTATTAATATGCCGGAAGTCGCCGAGGCTATTCTGGCCAGTGGCGATGCTGATCTAGTGTCGATGGCGCGGCCCTTTTTGGCCGATCCGGCGTTTATGGCTAAAGCAGAAGCCGGTCGTGCGGATGAAATAAATACCTGCATTGCCTGCAATCAAGCCTGTTTGGATTACATCTTTTCAGACCGTCCGGCGACTTGTTTGGTGAACCCGCGCGCCGGGCAGGAGCTGACCTTTTCTGAAATCAAACCCGCGTCAGCACGCTATCGCGTGGCGGTTGTTGGTGCCGGTGTTGCCGGGCTGTCGTGCGCTGTTACCGCTGCGGAAAAAGGGCATCAGGTCACCTTGTTTGAAGCGGCAGAGATTATTGGCGGGCAGATCAATTACGCACGGCAAATTCCTGGCAAACAGGAATTTAATGAACTGTTGCGTTATTTCAGGCGGCGTCTGGAGGTGCTGGGTGTGAATGTGCAGCTTGGCCGCAAGGTGACAGCAGAGCAATTGATAGCAGATAAATTTGATCGCATCGTCATCGCGACAGGCGTGTTTCCCCGTGTGCCCGCTATTCCCGGCATCACGCATGCCAAGGTGGTGAGCTATGTGGATGTGCTGTCGGGCCGGGTGGTGCCAGGGCAGCGCGTGGTGATCATCGGCGCAGGAGGCATTGGCTTTGATGTGGCTGAATTCCTCTGCCATTCACCCACGGATGCGACGGCCATGACGCCCGATCCAGTGGCCGAGTTTTTTACCACATGGGGCGTGAATACCTCGCCGGATGCGCGTGGTGGCTTGCAGGAGGCGGTGTTGGCACCCGCCCGGCGACATATCACTCTGGTGCAGCGTAAGCCGGGTAAACCGGGCCGCACGCTGGGGCTGACCACCGGCTGGGCATTAAAGATGAGCTTGCAGCGCTACGGCGTGGAGATGTTAGCCGGTTGCCATTACGAGGCGATTGATGACGCAGGACTGCATCTCACGGTGGACAACCAGCCACGCGTATTGGCTGCGGATACTATCGTGCTGTGTGCGGGACAAGAAAGCGAGCGTGGTTTGTTTGATGCCTTGTGTGCAAAAGACGTAACGCCAGCTTTGATTGGTGGTGCAGAAGCAGCCGGAGAATTGGACGCCTTGCGGGCGATTGATCAGGGTATGCGCTGTGCACTGGCTTTGTCGTGAAATGCACCTTGGGTTAAACCTCGGCTATACTCAAAAAAACATAAGACATAAGAGGGGCTGGCTACAACAAAACGTTAGCCGTTTTCCATTTTCCGGTTTTGCTGTGATGGATTTTTCAGAATCTGATGAGCACGCCAGTATTCGCGATGCCGTGGGCAAGATTTGCGCACGGTTTGACGATCATTACTGGTTGGAAAAAGATCGCGTGGGTGGATTTCCGCACGAGCTGCACCGTGCCTTGGCCGAGGGCGGCTGGCTAGGCATTTGCCTGCCGGTTGAATATGGTGGCAGCGGCATGGGCATTGCCGAAGCGGCGGTGATGATGCAAACCATTGCTGCTTCCGGCGCGGGCTTGTCCGGTGCATCCGCTGTGCATATGAACATTTTTGGCCTGCAACCAGTGGCCGTGTTTGGCACGTCAGAACAAAAGCAGCGCATGCTGCCGCCGCTCATCGCCGGACGCGAAAAAGCCTGTTTTGCAGTCACTGAACCCAATGCGGGTTTGAATACCACGCAACTGCAAACCCGCGCTGAACGCGTGGGCGAGCATTATGTGATTTCAGGCGAAAAGGTGTGGATTTCCACCGCGCAAGTGGCCGANNATGCTGATCCTGGCGCGCACTACGCCGCTGGAACAATGCACCCGGCCCACGCTGGGCTTGAGCTTGTTTTATACCGATCTGAATCGCCAATATGTTGAGCTGCGCGAAATCGACAAAATGGGCCGCAAAGCGGTCGATTCCAACCAGGTGTTCATAGACGGCTTGCCCGTACCCGTGGCTGACCGCATTGGCGAAGAAGGCCGTGGCTTTGAATATATTTTGCATGGCATGAACCCCGAGCGGATTTTGATTGCGGCCGAAGCGATAGGCCTCGGGCGCGCGGCGTTGAATCGGGCGACGCGCTATGCCAATGAGCGCATCGTGTTCAACCGGCCGATCGGGCAGAATCAGGCGATACAACATCCGTTGGCTGAATCATGGATGGCTTTGCAGGCGGCCGAATTGATGGTACAGCGCGCGGCCTGGAAGTATGACCACGGCGAGCCTTGCGGGGCGGATGCGAATGCGGCGAAATATCTGGCGGCAGAAGCCGGGTTTGACGCTTGCCAGCGTGCGGTGATGACCCACGGCGGTTATGGCTATGCCAAGGAATACCACGTTGAGCGTTACTTGCGTGAGATCATGATCCCGCGCATTGCGCCGATCAGCCCGCAGCTGATCTTGTGTTACATCGCAGAAAAAGTATTGGGTTTGCCCAAGTCGTATTAACCAGTTTGCATAAAAAAGCAGCACCTCTTTTTGATTATTTTGGACGATTAACCATGAATAGCGATTATTTGGATACTGAACGGCAAGACAACATTCGCATGCTGGCTGAGAGTGCGCAAACCTTTGCCACCAAAGCCTCGCCGCTGACCCGCGCGCGCGGTTTGCGCGGCTCGGCAAGCGGCTTTGACCGCAGCTTTTGGGGCAAGCTCGCCGAGCAAGGCTGGACAGGGCTCTTGATCCCTGAAGCGTTTGCAGGCTATGGCCAGGGCTTTGGCGAAATGGCCGCCGTGGTGAGCGCCTTGGCCACACAAGTGGCACCCGAGCCCGTGGTGCCTGCCCTGGTGTTTGCCAGCCGGGCCATTGAACATACGGGTAATGGCGATCTGCAACAGCAGTTGCTGGCAAGCATCGTAGCCGGTGAGCTGATTCCCGGCGTGGCCTGGCAGGAAGAGCTGGCTGGTTTGCAGGTGAATTTGCTGGCCAGCGCCGTAGTGGCAGCGCCGACTAATTCAGGCATCCAGCTGACCGGCGAAAAGCATCACGTGCGCCCCGGCGCGGATTGCGATGGTTTTATTGTGACGGCAAAGCAAGGCAATGGCCTGTCGCTTTGGTGGGTGCCGGCAAATGCCACTGGCGTTAAGGTGCAATCCGTGGCCTTGGCGGACGGTACCAGCGAAGCCAGCGTGCGCTTTGATGGCGTGATGCTCGATGGCTCACAATGCCTGGCGCAAGGGGATGCGGCGACAGTGGCTTTCACCCGCGCCTATGACGAAGCTTTGGTGATGACTGGTGTGGAACTGCTCGCCTTGCAGCAAGCCATGCTCAATATGACGCTGGAGTACCTGCGCACCCGTGTGCAGTTTGGCAAGCCGATTGGCAGCTTTCAAGCCTTGCAGCATCGCGCGGTGGATTTGCTGATTCAGCAGGAGCTCACTTCATCCGTGCTGTCCCAGGCCCTGGTGATGCTCGATGGCGCTGACAGCAATGCCTTTGAGCGTTCCGCCATGGCCAGCCGCGTCAAGGCGCGCGCATCCGACGCGGGTTTGTTGCTGGCGCGTGAATCTATCCAATTGCACGGCGCGATTGGTTTTACTGATGAGTACGATCTGGGCTTGTATGTGCAGCGCGCGCTGGTGTTGTCCGCCTGGCTCGGCAATGCGCAAATGCATCGCCGTCGTTACGCCAATCTAACCCAAATGAATACCGCGTCTGTTTGAAGCAAGGAGAAAAATGATGACGACAACAAACCAAACAATCAGCCAATCGACGGGCCAAACGACGGACTGGAATGCTCTCGATACCGAAACGTTTCGCCAAACGGTGCGCACGTTTTTTGAACAGAACTATCCGGCTGAAATGCGCTATCCCAAAACCCGCTTGCGCTGGGCCGAGATTAAAGACTGGTACATGACGCTCTCAAAGAAAGGCTGGATTGCGCCAAGCTGGCCGCAGGTGCACGGCGGCATGGGCTTGAGTCCGGAAAAATTGATTGTATTTATCGAAGAGCAGGAGCGCTGGGGCGTAGGGCGGGCACCGGACATGGGCATCACCATGATTGGCCCCTTGCTGATTCAATATGGCAGCGAGGAGCAACAGCAAAAATACCTGCCCAAAATCATTCAAGGCGAGAACATCTGGTGCCAGGGGTATTCCGAGCCGAATGCCGGTTCTGATCTGGCCAGCTTACGCACTGATGCAGTGGAAGACGGGGATGACTTCATCATCAACGGGCAAAAAACCTGGACTACGCTCGCGCAAGATGCAACGCATATTTTCTTGCTGGCGCGCACCGATAAAACTGTCAAGAAGCAAGAGGGCATCAGCTTTTTGCTGGCCGACTTCACAACGCCGGGCATCACCGTGCGGCCAATTCGCAACATTGCGGGGCATGAGGAATTTTGCGAAGTCTTTTTTGAAAACGTGCGCGTGCCCAAGGCTAATCTGGTCGGCGGCTTGAATCAGGGCTGGGGCATTGCCAAGGCGCTGCTGGGCTTTGAGCGCATTTTTCTCGGCAGCCCCAAGCAATCGCAATATGCGCTTTCCCGCGTTGAAGAGGCGGCGCACGCCTTGGGCTTGTTCGGTGACCAGGGTTTTGTGGATCGCTATACCCAATTGCAACTGGATGTGGCCGATTTGAGCGCGCTGTATGTGCGCTTTGTCGAGCAAGTCAAACGCGGCGAAAAGTTGGGGCCGGATGTTTCCATGCTCAAAGTATGGGCGGCAGAAACTTTTTCGCGGCTGGCCAATTTACTGGTTGAAATCACTGGCGGATCAGGCGCCGTGGCGGGCGATATTGAGGTGAACGGCAAAAAGATTGATGTACTCACCAGTTTTTACAATGCTCGGCCAGCCACCATTTACGGCGGCAGCAGCGAGATTCAGCGCAACATTCTTGCCGCCAGCGTGTTGCAATTACGCAGTTAAATTATTCTAAAAATCATAAGTGGGCGATATGACAAATGCTTTCAGCGGCCCCGGGCCGGACGCTGTTTTTGCGGCGTTTCTGGCAGGCGGGCGGTTCATGCTGCAGCAGTGTGACGACTGCAAAAAATATGTGTTCTACCCGCGCGTGCTGTGCCCGCATTGCGGCTCGCCAAAGCTCTCCTGGCAGCCTGCCAGCGGCCAAGGTACGGTGTATTCCACCACTGTGGTGCGCAGAAAGCCCGAGCAAGGTGGAGACTATAACGTCGCGCTCGTTGATCTGCATGAGGGCCCGCGCATGATGAGCCGGGTGGATGGCATTTCGCCTCACGAGGTGGCTATCGGTATGGCCGTGCGCGCAAAAATTATTGACGAGCCGAAAAAAGGCAAGCTGCTGGTATTCACGCCCGCGCAAGGCGGTGCCGCATGAAGATAACTGACTTGCGTGGCAAAACCGCGATTGTCGGCGTGGGCCTGGGCGGCTTGCCCTCAGCGCCGGAACGCAGTTCGATGGAAATTCAAACCGAAGCGGTGCATCGCGCCTTGGCCGATGCGGGATTGAAACCGGGCGATGTCGATGGTTTATTTACCGGCTCATCGCACGCCTTCATGCCGGCCTTATCCACTGCGGAATATTTGGGCATACGGCCGAAAATTTCGGACACCACGATGATCGGCGGCTCATCATTCATCGGCCATTTATTGCCTGCGACGATGGCGCTGCAATATGGCTTGTGCGATGTGGCGTTGATTTGTTATGGCAGCAATCAAGGCTCGGGCTTTGGCAAGCTCAAATCCATGTCCGAGCCGCAAACCTATGAAGCGCCGTATGACCCGCGCCATCCCATCACCAGTTATGCGCTGGCAGCAGCACGCCACATGCACCAGTTCGGCACGCGCCGCGAAGATTTGGCCGAAGTCGCCGTGGCGGCGCGGCGCTGGGCGCAACTGAACCCTTTGGCTTTTGCACGGGATGATCTCACGATAGAACAAGTGATGGCCGCGCGCATGGTGAATGACCCGTTATCAACACTCGATTGTTGTCTCGTCACCGATGGCGGCGGCGCGCTGGTGCTGGTGCGCAGCGAACGCGCCAAAGACTTTCCCAAGCCGCCGGTGTATATGCTGGGCACGGCCATGGCGCACTGGCATCGGCAAATCAGCGGCATGCCTGATTTAACCGTGACGGCGGCGGCCGAATCCGGCCCGCGCGCGTTTGCCATGGCGGGCTTGACGCCAGCGGACGTGGATGTGGTTGAGCTGTACGACGCGTTCACCATCAACACGATTTTATTTTTGGAAGATCTGGGCTTTTGTGCCAAGGGCGAAGGCGGCGCATTTGTGCGCAATGGCCGCATCGCGCCGGGCGGCAGCCTGGCCGTTAACACCAATGGTGGCGGTTTGTCGTGTTGCCATCCGGGCATGTATGGGATCTTTTTGTTGATCGAAGCCGTTCAGCAACTGCGCGGCGAAGCCGGGGCGCGGCAGGTGGATAACACGCACATCGCGCTGTGCCACGGCAACGGCGGCGTGTTGTCGAGCCAGGTGACCGCGCTCTTGGGGGATGCGTCCACGCTGTAATTCACAGTCATTGGCTGAAAAGCGGATGACTGAGCAAAGAAAACCACAGGAGAGCCTTTCATGACAATTAACTACGACAAACTGATGGCCTGGCCATTCGAGGATGTGCGTCATACGTACACCACCCGCGACACCATGCTGTATGCCTTGGGTGTCGGGCTGGGCGCGGATCCGATGAATGAAGACGAACTGCGCTTTGTATTTGNNGTGCTGGGCTACCCTGGTTTATGGATTAAAGATCCCGGCACGGGGGTTGACTGGACGAAGCTTGTGCATGGCGAGCAAGGCTTGCGTATCCATCGCCTGCCGCAGACGTCAGGCGAAGTGATCGGCCGCACGCGGGTGACGGGTGTGATCGACAAGGGCGAGGGCAAGGGCGCGCTGGTGCTCTCCGAGCGAAAAATTACCGATGCGGCCAGTGGCGA
>DIUK01000006.1 GCA_002422995.1 Rhodocyclaceae bacterium UBA6160 | reverse complement strand
ATCTAGTGTTGGGCGACACAGATCGATAAGCGCAATTAATCACGAATGGAATGGGTATGTTGAGTTCTGAATCATTGCAAAAAATTGATCGCGAAATCGCGAAATATCCAGTTGATCAAAAACAATCGGCGGTGATGGCTGCGTTGGCTATAGCGCAGGAAGAGAAGTTGTGGCTGGCGCGCGAGACGATCGAGTTTGTCGCTAATTACCTCGGCATGCCGCCTGTGGCAGCTTATGAGGTAGCAAGTTTTTACAATATGTATGACCTGGAGCCTGTGGGTAAATACAAGCTCACCGTATGCACCAATTTGCCCTGTGCTTTATCCGGTGGCGTGCATGCGGCTGATTACCTGAAAGAGAAACTGGGCATTGGTTTTAATGAAACTACGCCCGATGGCCGCTTTACTCTCAAGGAGGGTGAATGTCTGGGTGCTTGCGGGGATGCGCCTGTCCTGTTAGTCAATAACAAGCGCATGTGCAGCTTCATGCTGCCAGCACAAATTGACGCATTGCTTGCGGAGTNNGTCCGTTACTCACCACCGGCTGGTCGCAGGGGGACGCCGGTTGGCGTTTGCGGGATTACGAAGCGCGGGGTGGTTACGCGCAATTGAAGCGCATTTTGAGCGGCAATATGTCGCCTGACGATTTGATCGCCGAGATTAAAAAGTCGCTCCTGCGTGGACGCGGTGGCGCGGGTTTTCCGACGGGGCTGAAGTGGAGCTTCATGCCACGCTCATTTCCAGGTGATAAATATGTCGTCTGTAATTCAGACGAGGGCGAGCCGGGCACGTTCAAGGACCGTGACTTATTGCGCTTTGATCCGCATGCGGTCATTGAGGGTATGATCATTGCGGGTTACGCCATGGGCGCCAGTCGCGGTTACAACTATATCCATGGCGAAATTTTTTCCATCTATGAACGCTTTGAAGAGGCTTTGGATGAGGCGCGCGCAGCGGGTTATCTAGGCGCATCGGTGTGTGGTTCCGCCTTCGCTTTTGAGCTGTTTGCACACCATGGTTATGGTGCTTACATCTGCGGTGAAGAGACAGGTTTGCTCGAATCCATCGAAGGCAAAAAAGGCCAGCCACGCTTTAAACCACCTTTCCCAGCCAGCTATGGCTTGTATGGCAAGCCCACTACCATTAACAACACCGAAACTTTCGCCGCCATCCCCTTTATTTTGGGCATGGGCGGGGATGCCTTTTTGGCGATGGGTAAACCCAATAACGGCGGCACAAAATTATTTTCCGTTTCTGGCCACGTGAACCGGCCGGGCAATTATGAAGTTCCGCTAGGAACTCCCTTTGCCACCTTGCTGGAGATGGCTGGTGGCATGCGTGGCGGGCGAAAACTCAAGGCAGTGATCCCTGGTGGATCTTCTGCGCCTGTGTTGCCTGCGGCTGTAATGATGGAAACCACCATGGATTACGATAGTATCGCCAAGGCAGGCTCGATGCTGGGCTCGGGCGCTGTGATCGTGATGGATGAATCAACCTGCATGGTCAAGGCCTTGGAGCGCTTGTCGTATTTTTATTTTGAAGAGTCCTGCGGGCAATGCACGCCTTGCCGTGAAGGTACGGGCTGGTTGTACCGCGTTGTGCATCGAATTGAGCATGGTCTGGGCAAACCGGAAGATTTGGATTTATTAAATCGCGTGACGGACAACATCATGGGGCGCACGATTTGCGCACTGGGTGATGCGGCTTCTTTGCCGGTACGCAGTTTCATTAAACATTTTAAAAGTGAATTTGAATATCACATTGAACATGGCAAGTGTCTGGTTGATCCTGCAGTGCAATCTGCCGGCAGCGGCTTTTTCCGTGCGGAGGGTAGCTTGTGATTGATATCGAACTCAATGGCAAGGCATTGCAAGTCGCGCCGGGCAGTACCATCATGGATGCCGCACATCAGGCGGGAACCTATATTCCTCATTTTTGCTATCACAAAAAATTGTCGATTGCGGCTAACTGCCGCATGTGTTTGGTGCAGGTTGAAAAGGCGCCCAAGCCCTTGCCCGCGTGCGCGACTCCGATTACGCCAGGCATGAAAATTTTTACCCACTCTGAGCTGGCGGTATCGGCACAGAAGGGTGTGATGGAGTTTCTGCTCATCAATCATCCGCTGGATTGCCCGATTTGTGATCAAGGTGGTGAGTGTCAGTTACAGGATTTGGCGGTCGGTTATGGCGATTCTGCTTCTAAATATGAAGAAGAAAAGCGTGTTGTTGCCGACAAGGATTTAGGGCCGCTGGTTAAAACAGATATGACGCGCTGCATTAACTGCACGCGCTGCATACGTTTTACGCAAGAAATCGCTGGCGTGATGGAGTTAGGTCAGGCTTTTCGTGGAGAGCATGCGGAAGTGATGCCGTTTGTTGAAAAAACGGTCGATTCAGAACTCTCTGGCAATATTATTGATCTTTGTCCGGTCGGTGCCTTAACGTCCAAACCTTTTCGTTTTTCGGCGCGCACGTGGGAGCTTTCACGGCGCAAGTCAATCAGCCCGCACGATAGTTTAGGTAGCAATCTGATTGTGCAAACAAAAAATGATCGCGTCATGCGTGTACTGCCGCGCGAAAATGAAGAGATCAACGAATGCTGGATTTCAGATAAAGACCGCTATTCATACGAGGCATTGAATTCTTCGAGCCGTTTGACGAGCCCGATGATCAAGCAAGATGGCGTATGGCATGAAGTTGAATGGTCTGTTGCACTTGACTATGTAGCGCATAGCTTGCGTGATATAGCAAAAGCCGGAGCAGAGACTATTGGCGGTTTATTCAGTCCTCATGCAACGTTAGAGGAGCTGTATCTTGGCCAAAAGCTGTTGCGCGGGCTGGGGTGCGAAAATATTGATACCCGGTTACGACACAGCGATTTTTCAGCGGATGAAAAGCGTCATGGGCTGCCATGGCTAGGTATGAAAATTACCGAGTTATCTCAGCTTGATCGGGTACTGGTGGTGGGTTCTTTTTTGCGTAAAGATCATCCGCTTGTTGCACAGCGATTACGTCAATCTGCGAAGCGGGGGGCACAGATTAATTTCCTCCACAGCGCAGGGGATGATCAGTTTATTCGCCGCTCAGGGCAGGCTGTGCTTCCGCCTTCACAAATGCCATCATTCTTGGCGCAGATTGTTAAGGCTGTTTGTGCGCAGAAAAAACTGCCAGTTGAAGCGATTGATATAGCCGGTGCATTCAAGGATTTGGCTATTTCAACTGAAGCTGAGCGGATTGCGCAAAGTCTGATTAGTGGCAGAAGTCCCGGTATTTTGTTGGGGAATTTTGCACAGCAGCACCCCCAAGCCGCAACATTGCACGCTTTGGCATTTCGGCTGTCTGAGTTGATTGGTGGCAAGATGGGATTTTTGGGTGAGGCGGCCAATAGTTTGGGTGCCTACGTTGCGAAAGCTGTTCCGCAAGAGCATGGTCTAAATGCACATAGCATGCTCGCTAAACCGCGACGTGCCTATGTATTATTAGGCGTTGAGCCAGAGCTGGATTGTGCTCATGCCTTGCAAGCCTTGGCTGCACTAAATCAGGCAGCCAGTGTCGTTGTGCTTTCGTCCTTCAAGTCTCAAGCGGCCCTAAGTTACGCAGATGTGCTTTTGCCGGTGTCCCCTTTTACTGAAACTTCAGGCACCTTCATCAATTGTGAAGGACGTGTCCAAAGTTTTTATGCTGCGGTAAAGCCTTTGGCACAGACGCGCCCAGCCTGGAAAGTGCTTCGGGTTCTTGCAAACCTGCTGAATATCCCTGGTTTTGACTACAGTAGTAGTGAAGAAGTGAAGGCTGAAGCATTGGGTGCTGTAAAAAGCGATACATCAGATTTTGTGACTGGTCTTGATAATGCTATTTCAGACCTGCCCATTCATTTGAGTTCTGACTTTCCAATCGAGAATGTCGAACGCGTTGCCGATGTACCCATTCACTTTGCCGATATGCTGGCTCGTTACGCACCAGCACTGCAAAAAACCAAAGATTCGGCTTCCCCCGTCGCGCGCATGAACAGTGTGACCCTTTCCCGATTCGGACTTATATCGGGTGGCCGAGTAAAAGTCGGCGCTGGTGATACGGCGAATATTGCCTCGAGTGCTGATTTATCAGCGCTGATGCCCGTTGAGTTGGATGATCATTTAGCTGATAACGTTATTCGTATTGCTGGCGGACATGCCAGTACCGTTGTTGTTGGCCCGATGTTCGCCTCGTTGCAGGTGGAAAAAGCATGATGAGCGCATTGCTTGCACCGATTCAGGAATTGCTGGGTCCAGTTTTTCCGTTAGTCTGGACGTTGTTCAAAATTGTGCTGATTTTGGTTCCGATCCTGTTATCGGTAGCCTATCTTACTTTTTGGGAGCGCAAAATTCTGGGCTGGATGCATGTCCGCATAGGCCCTAATCGCGTTGGCCCGTGGGGCTTGTTGCAACCGATGGCAGATGGCCTCAAGCTGTTTTTCAAAGAGGTAATCTTTCCTACGGTTGCAGATAAAAAGCTGTTTATTGTAGGGCCTGTCATGGCCATTGCGCCGGCCCTTGCCATGTGGGCAGTGATCCCGTTTTCAGAAGGCCTGGTACTGGCTGATATAGATGCAGGTGTGTTGTATTTGCTGGCCATTGGTTCTGTTGGGGTTTATGGCATCATCATTGCTGGGTGGGCGTCCAATTCCAAGTATGCGTTCCTCGGTGCTATGCGCTCTTCTGCGCAAATGATTTCTTATGAAGTGGCTATGGGCTTGGCACTGATCAGCGTGCTTATGGTTTCCGGCAGCTTAAACCTGACTGAGATCGTGCATGGCCAGGCCAAAGGTTACTTTGCCGCGCAAGGTGCCGGTTTCCTCTCATGGAACTGGTTGCCGCTACTCCCTGTATTTGCTGTGTATTTAATCTCTGGTGTGGCGGAACTCAATCGTGCGCCGTTTGATGTGGTCGAAGGCGAGTCTGAAATTGTCGCAGGCCATATGGTGGAATATTCCGGCATGTCGTTTGCGATGTTTTTTCTCGCGGAATACGCCAACATGATTCTGGTGTCGGCCATGGTTGCGATATTCTTCCTTGGCGGCTGGTTGTCGCCCGTTGGATTTTTACCTGATGGCTTATTCTGGTTAGCAGCAAAAATCTCCGCTGGTCTATTTTTCTTCCTTTGGATTCGCGCCACTTTCCCGCGTTACCGCTATGACCAGATCATGCGCTTGGGCTGGAAAGTATTTGTTCCGCTGACATTGCTATGGATTTTGGTTGTCGGTATCTGGATGATGTCACCGCTGAGCCTCTGGAAGTAAGCGAAAAAACAGGAGTTTGCTATGGAAATTTGTCATGGGTGCTAAAGATTACATCGGAAGTTTGTTTTTGAAAGAGCTCTTCAAAGGCATGGCCTTGACGGGTCGTTACATGTTTGCGCGAAAAATTACTGTGCAGTTTCCAGAAGAAAAAACGCCGCAGAGTAGCCGGTTTCGTGGCCTGCATGCCTTACGTCGTTATCCGAATGGAGAAGAGCGCTGTATTGCCTGCAAGCTTTGTGAAGCAGTCTGTCCGGCGATGGCGATTACCATTGAGTCAGCGCAGCGTGACGATGGCAGCCGACGGACAACGCGTTATGACATTGATTTGGTCAAATGTATTTTTTGTGGCTTCTGCGAAGAAGCTTGCCCAGTCGATGCCATCGTTGAAACGCGTGTGTTCGAGTATCACGGTGAAACCCGTGGTGATTTGCATTACACCAAGCAAATGCTGCTGGCTGTTGGCGATCGATATGAAGATCAAATTGCGGCTGATCGCGAAGCAGATGCCCGTTTCCGGTAACAGATAAGCGCTATGGAATTTACATCCTTTCTTTTTTACCTATTTGCAGCGGTGATGTTGTTTTCTGCACTGCGTGTCATTACCGCAAGCAATCCGGTGCATGCCGTGTTGTTTCTTGTCCTGGCGTTTTTTAACGCTGCAGGCTTATGGCTGCTGCTGCAGGCTGAATTTTTAGCCATCGCCCTGATCATGGTGTATGTCGGCGCGGTCATGGTACTGTTTTTATTCGTCGTCATGATGCTGGACATCAATATTGAAAGAATCCGCCAGGGTTTTTGGCGTCACTTGCCTTTGGGCGCAACGGTAGGCGGGATCATGGTGATCGAGATGACAACTGTGCTCACCGGGATGTACTTTGGTTTGGACAACTTCCCAGCGCAGTTGGCCGATGCGGCAGCGACTGCAGAAGGCAGCAATACCAAAGCGCTGGCACGCATCTTATTCACCGATTATGTCTACCCGTTTGAGTTGGCCTCCGTGATTTTGCTGGTGGCTATTATTGCGGCCGTGATGCTGACCTTGCGTGAGCGAAAAGACACTAAAGGCATGCGACCCGCAGATCAAATTGCGATCAAACGCAGCGATCGTGTACGCCTAGTGAAGATGGCATCGGTGACGGAATCGAATGCTTCAAGCTTGACGGATACCCTAGATGCGGCAACCGATGCTAAAGGCGGTGCACCACAATGATTTCACTTTCTCATTATTTAACGCTGGCGGCAATTTTGTTTGCCATCAGCATAGTAGGCATATTCCTTAATCGTAAAAACCTGATCGTTTTGCTCATGGCCATTGAGCTCATGCTATTGGCTGTTAATCTTAACTTTATTGCTTTCTCGCACTATTTACATGACTTATCAGGCCAGCTGTTTGTCTTTTTTATTCTGGTCGTGGCTGCGGCCGAATCCGGCATTGGTCTGGCGATTCTGGTCGTACTGTTCCGTAACCTGTCCTCGATTCACGTCGATGACCTTGATCAGTTAAAGGGTTAAGCCATGGACATGAAAACCCTTTATCTGCTGGTTCCGCTCGCGCCTTTGGTAGGTGCGCTTCTGGCTGGACTATTCGGCAAGCTGATCGGCCGCACCGGTGCGCACGTGGCCACCATTGCCGGTGTGCTGGTTGCCTTGATCGCATCTATTGTGATCTTTCAAGACGTGCAAGCAGGACACCATTTCAATGGTTCGGTCTATACCTGGCTTGAGTCTGGCGGCCTGTCTTTGCATGTCGGATTCCTGATTGATCCGCTGACCGTCATGATGATGCTGGTCGTCACCTTTGTCTCGCTCATGGTGCATATCTACACCATCGGTTATATGGCGGACGATCCGGGTTATCAGCGGTTTTTCAGCTACATCTCCTTATTCACCTTTTCGATGTTGATGTTGGTAATGAGCAACAATTTTGTTCAGCTGTTTTTCGGTTGGGAGGCTGTAGGCCTGGTCTCCTACCTGCTGATTGGCTTTTGGTACAAGCGGCCCACCGCGATTTACGCCAACCTCAAAGCCTTTTTGGTCAACCGCGTAGGCGATTTTGGCTTTTTGCTGGGCATCGCTCTCATTGCCGCCTATGCAGGCAGCCTGGATTACGCTGAGGTATTTGCCAAGCGCAACGAATTGGCGGCGATGACGGAAACGGTCACACAATGGCCGTTGATGACCGCCATCTGTATTTGTCTTTTCATTGGTGCCATGGGTAAATCAGCGCNNCGATGGAAGGCCCAACGCCGATTTCAGCCCTGATTCATGCGGCGACCATGGTGACGGCCGGTATTTTCATGGTTACTCGCATGTCACCCTTGTTTGAGTTATCTGATGTGGCCTTGTCTTTTGTGTTGGTGATTGGCTCTATCACAGCCTTGTTCATGGGATTTTTGGGCATCATTCAAAATGACATCAAACGTGTTGTAGCTTATTCAACGCTGTCCCAGTTGGGCTACATGACGGTTGCGTTGGGTGTGTCAGCCTATCCGATCGCCGTCTTCCACTTGATGACGCATGCTTTTTTCAAGGCATTGTTATTTTTAGGCGCAGGCTCGGTCATTATGGGTTGCCACCATAACCAGGACATGCGCTACATGGGGGGCTTGAGAAAATACATGCCGATTACCTGGATTACATCCTTGCTGGGTTCCCTCGCCTTGATCGGCTTTCCATTTTTCTCCGGTTTTTATTCGAAAGACTCAATCATCGAAGCCGTGCATGCCTCGCATATCTGGGGTAGCGAGTTTGCTTATTTCTCTGTCATGGCGGGCGTGTTTGTAACGGCTTTTTATTCTTTCCGCATGTACTTCATGGTGTTTCATGGTGCTGAGCGTTTTGATCAGGCGCCTCATGATCCCCATCATGGTCATGACGATCATCATAATTCTGCCAAACCGCACGAATCATCTTGGGTTGTGACCTTGCCGCTCATTCTCCTGACTATTCCCTCGGTGTTGATTGGCTACTTCACAATTCAGCCCATGCTGTATGGCGAATGGTTTGCTTCGGTGATCACCATCGACGCAGTTAAACATCCTGCAGTCGCACTTCTGTCTGAAGAGTTCCATGGGGCGTTTGCCATGACGATTCACGGGTTGACCAGTTTGCCGTTTATGCTGGCGATGAGTGGCGTGGCCTTATCATGGTTCTTTTATCTCAAGCGGCCGGATATTCCTGCCACGATTCAAAAATCACTCAAACCAATCTATACCCTGCTGGAAAATAAATACTATTTTGATAAGTTCAATGAAGTGTTTTTTGCCGGTGGGGCTCGCTTGCTCGGCCGTGGTTTGTGGAAGGGCGGCGATCAAATGCTGATTGACGGTTTGATAGTCAATGGTTCAGCCAATTTGGTTGGCTGGTTTGCCGGTGTTGTGCGCAAGCTGCAGTCCGGGCGTATTTATCAATATGCATTCGGTATGATTTTTGGCGTCGTCGCATTGCTCTCGTATGCGTTGTATTGGTTTAACCGGATCTGAGATAGCCACATGAATGCGTATTTATTAAGTCTAGCCATCTGGGTTCCTATTCTGGGTGCAATCCCCGTGTTATTGCTTGGGTCAGAGCGTCGCTTTTTGGTGCGCTGGCTATCCCTGGCCGTAGCCATTGCCGGTTTTCTTGTGGCCATTCCTTTGTATATGGGTTTTGATCCTGCGGTTGCAGGTATGCAATTTGTTGAGCAAGCACCGTGGGTGCCACGGTTTAACTTGCAATATCTGCTGGGGGTGGATGGCATATCCATGCCCTTTATTCTGCTCAACAGTTTTATTACCATCATGGTCGTCTTAGCCGGTTGGGATGTGATTACCAATAAACAAGGGCAGTACATGGCAGCATTCCTGATCATGTCAGGCCTGATGAACGGTATTTTCAGTGCGCTCGATGGCGTTTTGTTCTATGTATTTTTCGAAGCATCCCTGATCCCGATGTATCTGATCATTGGCGTATGGGGCGGTCCGAATCGCGTGTATGCCGCAATCAAATTTTTCCTTTATACCCTGCTAGGTTCTCTGCTTATGCTGGTCGCCCTGATCTGGCTATTTCTGGTCTCAGGCGGGAGCGCAAATATTCTGGACTGGCATCAGCTAAAAATAGGCATGGCGCCACAGATTTTGATCTTCATCGCCTTCCTGGTTTCGTTTGCCGTCAAGGTGCCCATGTGGCCCGTGCATACCTGGTTGCCAGATGCTCACGTTGAAGCGCCTACCGGTGGTTCAGTTGTTCTCGCTGCGATTGCCTTGAAGCTCGGCGCTTATGGTTTCCTGCGTTTTTCTTTGCCTATCGCGCCAGATGCGAGCGATTATTTGGCCCCTTTGATGATTGCGTTATCGCTGACCGCGATCATTTACATCGGCTTTGTTGCCCTGGTTCAAGCAGACATGAAAAAACTGGTAGCGTACTCGTCCATCTCGCATATGGGCTTTGTTACGCTAGGTTTTTTTATCTTCAACCCATTGGGGGTGGAAGGCGCGCTAGTACAAATGATCTCGCACGGATTTATCTCTGCCGCTATGTTCTTGTGTATCGGCGTGATGTATGACCGCATGCACTCACGTGAAATTGCAGATTATGGTGGCGTGGTGAATACCATGCCCAAATTTGCAGCTTTTTTTATGTTGTTCTCCATGGCCAATGCCGGTTTGCCGGCAACATCGGGTTTTGTGGGCGAGTTCATGGTGATTTTAGGTGCAGTGAAATTTAACTTTTTTATTGGCATGGCCGCCGCCGTTACGCTTATCCTCGGCGCGGCTTACACCTTGTGGATGTATAAACGCGTGATATTTGGCGAGATTACCAATCCACAGGTCGCTAAATTGGCAGATATTGGCTATCGCGAATTCCTGATTTTGGCGTTGCTTGCGATTTGTGTATTAGCTATGGGGCTATACCCTTATCCATTTACCGAAGTCATGCACGCCTCTGTTGAGAATCTGCTCAAACATGTGGCAGTGGGCAAGCTCTAATTAAAAGATGTTGAGTGGAAACCGAGATAACCAAGATAGTCGAGCTAACTGAGACAACCGAGAAATTTGATGCTGAATAATTTCGTAGTACCTGACTTTTATCCCCTCGCACCAGAAATTCTTCTGTTGTCGATGTCATTCGTCATCTTGTTGGCTGATTTGGTGCTAGGCAAGACACAGCGTTGGGTAGCTTTTGCACTAAGTATCATCACTTTGCTTGGCTGTGCTGCGGCAACGGTAATGACGGTTAATGCTCAGACCGTGTTAACCATGAGCAATTTATTTGTGGATGATTTGCTGAGTGACTTTCTCAAATTGATGACTTATCTATCTGTCATCATGGTGCTGGTATACGGTCGTCAATACCTTATCGTACGTGGCTTGGACAAAGGCGAGTTTTATCTGCTTGTGCTGTTTGCCACCCTGGGCATGATGGTGATGATTTCTGCCGCCAGCCTGTTAACGCTTTATTTGGGTCTGGAGCTGATGTCCTTGTCGCTTTACGCCCTGGTTGCGATAGACAGGGATTCCAAGCGGGCAACCGAAGCGGCCATGAAGTATTTCGTCCTTGGCGCCTTGGCTTCCGGCTTGTTGCTGTATGGCATGTCCATGTTGTATGGTGCAACGGGCAACCTCAATATTGCCGATATTTCGCAAGTCTTGTATCAAGGCCAGGCTGATAAAACTGTTCTTGTTTTCGGGCTGGTTTTCATTGTGGCTGGTATTGCTTTCAAGCTCGGTGTCGTGCCATTTCATATGTGGATTCCCGATGTGTATCACGGCGCGCCGACCGTAGTGACCATGCTGATTGGTTCTGCCCCCAAGCTGGCCGCTTTTGCCATGACTTTGCGTTTGCTGGTGTACGCCTTGTTTGCTGTGGTCGCAGAATGGCAGCAGATGCTTCTTATCACGGCTGTGCTCTCGATTGCTCTGGGCAATTTGGCCGCCATTGCGCAAAAAAATATCAAACGCATGCTGGCTTATTCTGCCATTTCGCACATGGGTTTTATGTTGTTGGGCTTAACTTCTGGTGTCATCGGTAAAGAAGTTGATCCGTTTACCGCCATCAATGCCTACAGCTCGGCACTGTATTACACCCTGGCCTATGTACTTATGTCCCTGGGTTCTTTTGGCATGGTGCTATTGCTGTCCCGCACAGGTCATGAAGCGGAAGAGCTGGATGACTTCAAAGGTTTGAACCAGCGCAGCCCATGGTTTGCCGGCATGATGCTGGTGTTCATGTTGTCGATGGCCGGCATTCCGTTCTTCATTGGATTTTTTGCCAAGTTCGCTGTACTCACAGCTGCTGTCAAAGCAGGGTATTTGTATGTAGCCATTGGCGCGGTGATGTTTTCCTTGATTGGCGCGTTTTACTATTTGCGCGTCATCAAGCTCATGTATTTTGATGAGGCCGAGGACAAGCTCCCTTTGGTTGCCCGAACAAGTTTTCGCATTTTGCTCTCTTTGAACGGTATAGCCGTCGCAGCTTTTGGTCTGTTTCCTGATGCCGTGATGTCGCTATGCACTGCGGTGTTGTTGCACTCACTGTAATGAATCGGCCGATGCTCGCTCATTATGCTTTAGTGCAGGATTGTGAGTAATTTTCCGCCAGTAGTCGGGTCATGACTGATACGAATGACGCTCAGCTAATAGAGCATACGATTTCGAGCGAGCCTGTTTTTGACGGCAAATTATTGCGCGTGCGTCGGGACCAAGTGCGTTTGCCCGATGGCCAGCCAGCCGTGCGCGAATGGATAGCACACCCGGGTGCGGTGGTTATTGTGGCTTTGCTTGATAACGGACAACTCTTGTTCGAACGCCAATATCGTTACGCGCTGCACCGTGTTTTTTTGGAGCTGCCTGCTGGCAAGATTGACCCTAACGAGCATCCGCTGGACACAGCCAAGCGTGAGTTGCGCGAAGAAACAGGTTATCAAGCCAAAACCTGGCGGCATTTGGGGGTGATGCATCCCTGCATTGGCTATTCAGACGAGAAAATTGAAATATTCTGGGCCGAAGGCCTGGTTTATGTTGGCCACGAGCGTGACCATGGCGAGTTTCTGGAAGTGATCGAGATGAGCGTCGCAGATGCTTTGCTGACGGTGCGTGATGGTGAAATTACCGATGCTAAAACCATCACCGCCCTGATGTGGGCAGAGAAGATCATCAGCGGGACTTGGGCAGCACCGGAATAGGTCAGCGCCGAAATAGATGGCCGTTCATCATGGCAGCAGTTAGCTGTATGGGCACCACCGCGCCAAACCCAAATTTAAGCCCCATCCATTCTGCAGGCGCTAAATCCTGAGCCAGTCCGACGATCACTTTCATGACCCCTGCATGCGTCACCAGCGCCGCATGCGCGGTTTTTTGCGCGCATTGTTCAGCCAGAAAATCACGCACCCGTGCTTGCAGTTCATGGACAGATTCGCCATGTGGTGGCGTGTAGCCTGCAGGATTTTCGGCCCAGGCATTGATTTGGGCTCGATCCAGTGCCTCCCACGCTTGCATTTCCCAGTCGCCAAAATGTAATTCCTTTAAGCGCGGGTCGAACAGGGGGGCAGGGTGCAACGCTTCAGCCAGCAGACGACAGCGCGTCAAGGGACTGCTGAAAACCGTCAAGCCTTCAGGCAGTTGCAGTTTGATCGTGCGGGCGATCGCCTGGGGAGACTCCCGCAGGAGCAAGTCGGTTGTACCGTAACAGATGCCCTCAGCCACTTGTGGCGGCGGGTGGCGAATCAGGTAAAGCTGCATAAGAGACCCAGGTAAAAAGCCAGCTCGGCAATCTGTTGCGTTGCACCGAGGCAATCACCCGTGTAGCCGCCGATGCGACGGACAAAATAGCGGGCAGCAAGCCAGGTGCATAAAGCTACTGCCACGAGTGCAATCAGCAGATGGCTTGCGGGCAGCAAGATACAGGGCGTCAAGCCAGTCATTGCGGCAATGAGCAGCTCATGGGGCATCATGCGCACGGCCAGCGGTTTGGCTTTTGCTGCGGCATCTTCGCGCACATAATTCAGCGTGAAAATCAGACAGGTTGCCGCCAGGCGTGATGTGGCGTGCGCGGCAATCAAAGTCAAGCCAAGTGTTGGCAGATCGAAACTGGCCGCTATCTCAACCAGCGCATTCCATTTGGCGAGCAGCAGCAGCGCCACGCCTACCGTCGCATAGCTGCCAACGCGTGAATCTTTCATGATGGCAAGCACCTGCGATTTATCCCAGCCACCACCAAAGCCATCGCAGGCATCGGCAAAGCCGTCTTCATGAAAGGCGCCAGTAGCTAAAATACTCGCTGCCATGCCGAGCACAATGGCGATAGATACCGGCAGAACCAGCGCAGCAAGCAGCGTTACGGTGGCCGCTATGAGGCCAACCAGTATGCCCACCAACGGAAAATAACGTGCGGCGTGGTTGAGTTGATCCTGACTATGACCTACCCAGGCCGGAATTGGCAAACGAGTAAAAAAGCGCAGCGCCGCAAAAAAATAGATTAGTTGCGTGCGGATTTTTATAAACATTTTACAAACATTTTTACAAACATCAGGCCTGGCTTACGCCTGCTGAATCAAAGCTCGCCATCTCATTTAAAAAAGCGCAGGCGGAATTAAGTAAAGGCAAAGCCAAAGCCGCACCCGTGCCTTCGCCCAAACGCAAGCCCAGATCAAGCAGGGCTTCGCCCTTTAGCCAGGCGAGCTGCAGCCGGTGTCCGGTTTCATTCGAGCAATGCGAGAACACGCAATAGTCGAGAATTTCTGGCGCAATCCGTGCGGCCACGAGCAGGGCACTCGTGACAATAAAGCCGTCTATCACCAGCACCATGCCCGCTTTGGCCGCTGCCAGCATGGCGCCGCTGAGCAACGCGATTTCAAAACCGCCAAACCGCGCCAGCACATCCAGCGGTGCATCGTTGCGCTCCGGCCAGTGAGCCAAGGCCAGGGCCAGCAGCGCGCGCTTTTTTTCCAGCCCCGCATCATCCAGCCCGGTGCCACGGCCAATGACATCCGCCAAAGGCAGGTCAGTCAGGCAATGCGTGAGCAGCGAAGCGGATGCTGTATTGCCGATGCCCATTTCGCCAAAACCCAGCGTATTGCAGCCTGTTGCGGCAAGGTCACACACGATCGCGGCACCGTGCTGCATCGCTGTGGCGCATTGGTCAGGGCTCATGGCCGCACCGGCAAGATAGTTCGCCGTCCCGCCAGCGCCGACTTTTACATCAAGCAATCCGGAACGCTCTCCGAAATCATGTGCCACGCCGGCATCAGCAATCAGCAGCTGCGCATGGGCTTGCCGCGCCAGCACATTGATCGCGGCACCTCCGGCTAAAAAATTTTCCACCATTTGCCAAGTGACTTCTTGCGGATACGCGGAAACACCGGCGCGTGCTGCGCCGTGATCACCCGCTGCGACAAGAATATGCGGCTGCATGATGCGCGGTGTCAGCGTGTTTTGAATCAAGCCGATTTGCAAAGCCAGATTTTCCAGTCGCCCGAGCGAACCCAGTGGTTTGGTCTTGCCATTGATTTTTGCTTGCAATGCCGCAGCCAGGGTGCGGTTGAGCGGGGCGATGCTGGGTAATTCAGCTAAAAATTGAGTAGTGGGCATAAAAGGCGAACTGGAAATTGAGTGCTGATTATCCTCGATTCACCTGTTGCTTTGAGCCGTAAAAGACACAAACGAAGCGATTGGCGCATGAATCAATCGCGCTCCACACCCACCATGCCCGCCTCAGGGTAACGGGTGCCGGTTACGTGCTCAGGCAAGAACAGCGCATCTAATGTCGCCAGTTCTTCGCTAGTGAGCGTGATCGCTGAAGCTGCGACGTTTTGTTCCAGATAACGAATTTGGCGAGTGCCCGGAATGGGCACGACGTGCGGGTGTTTATTCAGCAACCAGGCCAGCGCGATTTGCGCGTTAGTCACGTCACGCGTTTGTGCAAACTGACGCAGCTTTTCGACGAGTGCCTGATTCGCAATTTCCGCATCACCCTGAAAGCGCGGGTTGAATTGTCGAAAATCATTCTCTGCCAAAGAGTCACTACGCACCGTGCCGGTGAGAAACGCGCGGCCCAGCGGGCTGTAAGCCACAAACGTGGTGCCCAGCTCAGCACATGCTGCGAGCAGGCCGTTTTCAGGCTCGCGTGACCACAACGAATACTCGCTTTGTACCGCCGCAATCGGATGGATTTTTGAGGCTCGTTGCAAGGTGGTCATGGATATTTCGGACAAGCCAATTTGCCGCACTTTGCCTGCATGGACAAGATCAGACATTGCACCCACGGTGTCTTCAATCGGCACATCGGCTTGGCGTCGATGGCAATAATAAAGATCAATCTCATCCACCCCCAGGCGCTGCAAAGATGCTTCGCATGCCGCGCGTACATAGGCCGGGCTGTTGTCGATGCGCCGCTCGTACTTGCCTGCTTCGCGCACGATACCAAATTTGGTAGCGACAACCACCTGCCGTCGACGTCCCACACCGCCTTGTTTTAAAAACTGCCCCAGCAAGCGCTCGTTATGACCCAGACCATAAGTATCAGCCGAATCAAAAAAATTGACCCCGAGATCCAGCGCTCGGGTAAGGGTAGCGAGCGATTGCTGATCATCGCTCGGGCCATAAAATTCGCTCATGCCCATGCAGCCCAGGCCTATTTCGGCAACGGATAGGCTGGACTGGCCTAAGGTGCGATTTTTCATTTCATGAGCACATGAGTAATTCAAGCAGCACTTGCCTGATTTAATAACTCGACAGATGCCTGATCCAGATTGATTTCTGTCGCATGAATCAGCCCTTGCAGCTGCGCCAGCGAAGTCGCGCTGGCAATGGAGGCGGTAATGGTGGGGCGGGCCATGAGCCAGGCCAGCGCGATGACGGCGGGGGTTGTCGCTTTATCTTTGGCAACCGTATCGAGCGCGGCAAGAATACGCAGGCCGCGGGCATCAAGATAGCGTTTGACCAGGCCGCCGCGTGCGGAGCTGCAATCGGCCTCAGTGCGGTATTTGCCGGTGAGAAAGCCGCTGGCCAGCGCAAAATAAGGGATCACGCCCAGACCATGCTTCTGGCAAACCGCTTGCAAGCCATCTTCGTAGGCCGCGCGGTCATACAGGTTATACAGTGGCTGCAAACTCTGATACGCAGGCAGGCCGTGATCCTTGCTGACTTTT
This sequence comes from Rhodocyclaceae bacterium UBA6160, assembly GCA_002422995.1. Classification (GTDB taxonomy): domain Bacteria; phylum Pseudomonadota; class Gammaproteobacteria; order Burkholderiales; family Rhodocyclaceae; genus Rugosibacter. The sequence goes on along the minus strand of DIUK01000006.1, from coordinate 2,755 downwards.
AGCGCTTCTTCCAGCCGTTCTGGCGTGTAGTTGGAAGCGCCAATCACGCGCACTTTGCCTTGCTTGATGAGTTGATCGAACGCTTCCAGCGTTTCGGTGAGCGGCGTATTTTCGTCGTCCAGATGGGCTTGGTAAAGATCAATGTAATCGGTTTGCAAGCGCCGCAACGAGGCTTCTACCGCTTTGAAAATGTAGTCTTTGGAGAGTCCCTGCCGACCATCGCCCATATCCATGCCGACTTTGGTGGAAAGAATCACCCGGCTGCGGTTGCCGCGCGCCTTCATCCATTTGCCGAGGATGGTTTCAGATTCACCGCCCTGGTTGCCAGGGATAAAACGCGAGTACACGTCGGCCGTGTCGATGAAATCAAAGCCTGCGGCCATGAAGGCGTCGAGTATCTCGAAGGATTGCGCTTCATCCAGCGTCCAGCCAAACACATTGCCGCCAAACATGAGCGGGGCGACCTTGATATTGGAATGTCCTAAGCTTCTTTTTTGCATGATCTCTTTTTCTCCAAGGCTAAGTTCGTTTTAATCGACGGTTTTAATTGTTTGTCGCCGTATCACCATAGCCGACTTTTACGCTTGGGCTGGGTAGCGCAGGCGAAAGACTTTTTCATGCAGGCTGGTTAACCCGCGTTGCTTAAAGCGCGGTTCGTTATTGAGCGCATCTATTTCGGTTAAAAATGTAATCTCGCTGGTCGGTGCAAATAGCGCGTTCACTTCTGCATTGCCAACACTGAAGGGTGGCCCGTCCATTTGTTCCTGTGGATAGGCAAAGCACACCAGCAGCGTTTGCGTGCCGGGTGGCAGAATTTTTTGCATGTGTGCAGCATAGTCTCGCCGCATGGCAGGCGGCAGGGCGACGAGCGAGGCGCGGTCGAATACGCCAGTGACGCCTGCCAAGTCTGCCGCTGTGAGCTTGAAAAAATCACCGCAAAAAATACGGATGCCCGGGCTTTCATATAGCTCGAGTTCACCATGTTGTGTGACTGTCGCGGTGAGCTGGTTCTCCTTGAAAAAGTCTTCAACGGCAAGCTGGCTTAATTCAACGCCAATAACATCAAGCCCCTGATCGCGCAGCCAGAGCAAATCACGGCTTTTGCCGCACAGGGGCACAAACACGCGGCTGCCTTGCTTGAGGTTCAGGCTGGGCCAATACTGTAGCAAGAAGGGATGAAACTGACTTTGGTGAAAGCCAATTTCATTCTTTTCCCAGCGTTCGTGCCAAAAGTCGTTTTCCATAGTTGCTCCTTGCTTGCTGTGGCGGTAAGCGCGCTTTAAGCCGACAAAGCGGGGTAGTCGGTGTAGCCCTTGGCATCGCCGCCATAAAAAGTGGCGACATCTGGCGCGTTAAGTGCCGCACCCGTGGCAAAGCGGCGGGGCAGGTCAGGGTTGGCCAAAAATGGCACACCAAAGGACACCATGTCGGCACGACCATCTTGCAATACCGCGTTGCCGCGTGCCAGGTCGTAACCGTAGTTGGTCATGTAAAGTCCTTTCCAGGTGCCGCGCAGTTTGAAGAGGTCAAACGCCGGGCCTGCAGCGCCGGGTTTATCGCTGCCCATTTCGGCAATGTGCAAATAGGCCAGGCCGAAGCGGTTAAGCGCTTCAACGGCGTAGGTGAAGGTGGCTTCGGGATTGCTGTCTTTCATATCGTTAAAGACTTGCAGGGGCGAGAGACGGATGCCGACGCGGTTAGCCCCCCACACGCCGCAGACGGCTTCGGTGACTTCCAGCATGAAGCGGGCGCGGTTGGCAATCGAGCCGCCGTAAGCATCCGTGCGCTGGTTGGAACCATCGCGCAAAAACTGGTCAAGCAAATAGCCGTTCGCGCCGTGGATTTCCACGCCGTCAAACCCGGCTTCTAACGCGCATTGTGCACCGTGACGGAACATCTCGATAATGCCGGAGATTTCTGCGAGGGTCAGCGCGTGAGGGGTTTCAAACGCCTGCATGCCCGTATAGGTCAGGGTTTCGCCTGCCGGCTTAATGGCAGAAGGCGCAACGGGCAGCATGCCATTAGGCAAAAGCGACTTGTGCGACGCGCGGCCGCAATGCCACAGCTGCAGAAAAATCCGTCCGCCTTCTTGATGCACGGCGTCCGTCACTTGCCGCCAGCCTGCCACTTGTTCCGCGCTGTAAATGCCGGGTGTGCCGGGGTAACCGGCCGCTTCAGCCGCCACAATCGCGCCCTCGGTAATGATCAGCCCAGCGCTTGCGCGCTGACGGTAATACTCGACGTTTAGCGCATGCGGCTCGTTTTTTTCGCCTGCGCGGTTGCGCGTCATGGGCGCCATGGCCATGCGGTTTTTCAAGGTGTAGGGGCCGAGTTGAACGGGGGAAAATAAATCGATGTTTTTGGTCGTCATGATGTTGAGTGAGTTGATTAAAAATAGAAAAGGGAATGCTTTTTTTGATGCTAATGTTGATCTAAACCGCCATCAAAGAAGAGTTTAACGAGATTATTAAAAGCCTTGCGTTGTTCAATTTGTATCCAGTGGCCGCACTGGCTGAACACGTGCATTTGGGCGTTGGGCAAGTGCTTGACCATGTATTCCGAAGTTGTCAGCGGAATGAAAAAATCCTCGCGGGCATGGGTGGCGAGGATGGGGTTAGTTATTTTTTGCAAGCTTTCAGGCGGCAGAACAAAGGCATCAATATGCGTTTGCGTATCGCCCGGGAACATGGCTTCAAACTGATGGCGCACACTAACCTGCATCACAAACTGATAGCGATTCGCCGCGATGGCATCC
>DIUK01000031.1 GCA_002422995.1 Rhodocyclaceae bacterium UBA6160 | reverse complement strand
ACCTGGCTTCGTGGCGCATGGTCACCCCTGATGGCAACTGGCTGGAAGTTGAGCGCATTGACCATAACTTCGGCAAAATTCACGAGCAAGAGCGCGTAACTTTCCGCCTCACCCGATTTGACGCCAGCGGTAAAACCAAGCTGGGCGTAGAAATGCTCACCATGCCCGGCGCGCAGTTTCGCAAGCTTGGGCTGGGCAAAGATGTTACCGATAAATTTTTAGGTGGCCTGCCCGGCGTGCAAAAGGAAGGTACAGACGGCATCATCACCTCCGCCGTGTGGATTTTGCACAAAATGCCGCCTGTCACACGCACGGTTTGCCTGGAATTTTTTGGTCAGGTGAGGGACGCTGTGCCCTCCATTGTTGAAATTACCGATTACCTCAAAACTTGTCCGGGTGGCGCGTTATTAGCGGGTCTGGAGCATCTGGATGAACGTTATGTACGCGCCGTGGGTTACACCACCAAAGCCAAACGCCACGGCAGGCCGAAGATGGTTCTGATCGGCGATATTGTCGGCGCTGATGAGACGGCGGTCATGGCGGCTGCATCCGAAGTCGTGCGCCTGGCCAGCCTGCGCAGCGGCGAGGGATTTATCGCTGTCTCGGCCGAGACGCGTAAAAAATTCTGGCTGGATCGCGGCCGCACCGCCGCTATTTCAAAGCATACCAATGCCTTCAAGATCAACGAAGACGTAGTCATCCCCTTGCCACGCATGGGTGACTATTGCGATGGCATCGAACGCATCAACATTGAATTGTCCTTGACTAATAAAATTGCCCTGGCCAATGCACTGGAAACTTACTTGCAGGGCGACTTGCCTGTAAACAGTGGTGATTCGGTCCTCGACAAGGCAGAGTTTTTAGGCGACCGCCGCGAGCAAGCCTTAACGCTGGTGACTGAAGTACGAACGCGCTGGCAGAATTACCTCGATCAGATTGATCAATACTTTGATGATCTGCAAAACTACCGCTTGCGCGCTTCCTGGAAAATCGAGCTCAAGGCCGGACTGGAATCCATTTTTGATGGCGCAGCATTTCGCCCGACCTTGGCAGGCATTGAATCAGTGCAAAAAGAAGTACTGCGCGGCCGTGTATTCGTGGCGCTGCACATGCACGCCGGAGACGGTAACGTGCACACAAATATCCCCGTCAACTCAGAAGATTACGCCATGCTGCAAACCGCGAATCAGGCGGTCGCGCGCATCATGGTGCTCGCAAAATCACTCGGTGGCGTCATTTCCGGCGAGCATGGCATTGGCATTACCAAACTTGAATTTTTAACGGAAGATGAAATTCGTCCGTTCCGCGATTACAAGCAGCGTGTCGACCCGCAAGGCCGGTTTAACCGAGGCAAACTCTTGCCCGGCGGCGGTTTGGAAAATGCCTACACACCCTCGTTCTCTTTAATGGGTGCAGAATCGCTCATCATGGAACAATCTGACATCGGAAAAATTTCCGATTCAATTAAAAACTGCCTGCGGTGCGGAAAATGCAAACCCGTATGCTCAACGCACGTGCCGCGCGCCAACCTGTTGTACTCCCCGCGCGACAAAATTCTGGGCACATCCTTGCTCATCGAGGCATTTTTATACGAAGAGCAAACCCGGCGCGGCATTTCCTTGCAGCATTTTGATGAATTCTCAGACGTCGCTGACCACTGCACAGTTTGCCATCGCTGCCTCAAGCCCTGCCCGGTAGATATCGACTTCGGCGATGTGTCAGTCGCCATGCGTAATTTTTTACGCAAACAAGGGAAAAAGAAATTCAATCCGGGCACATTTGCCTCGATGACCTTCCTTAATGCCAAAGACCCGCGCACGATTAAGTTACTGCGTGCAGGCATGATGAATTTTGGCTTCCAAGCGCAGCGCTTACTACACAAAACATTCAAAGCGCTGGGATTTATCCAGCCCACGCGCAATCATCCACCGGCCTCTGTCGGCAAACCGACCGTCAAAGCGCAAGTGATTCACTTCATGAACCGCCCGATGCCGGGCAATTTGCCCAAACGTACCTCGCGGGGGCTACTTGACATTGAAGACGACAAACTGATTCCAGTGATTCGTAATCCGCAAAAAAACACAGAAGAATCGGATGCCGTTTTCTATTTTCCCGGTTGCGGCTCAGAGCGACTATTCTCACAAGTGGGCTTGGCCACGCAAGCCATGCTGTATGAAATCGGCACAACCACGGTGTTGCCACCAGGCTATCTCTGTTGCGGCTACCCGCAGACATCGGCGGGCGAAGAAGACAAGGGACAAAAAATCAGCATGGACAACCGCGTTTTGTTCCATCGCGTCGCCAATACCCTCAACTATCTCGACATTAAAACCGTCATTGTGTCTTGTGGCACCTGCATGGATCAATTGCAAAAATATGAATTCGAGAAAATTTTTCCCGGCTGCCGCTTGCTCGACATCCACGAATATCTGATGGAAAAAGGTGTCAAACTCGAAGGCGTCAGCGGTACACGCTATATGTATCACGACCCTTGCCATACCCCCATGAAAACCTATGCCCCTTTGGCCGTCACAAATGCACTCATGGGTCAGAATGTACCGCTATCTGACCGCTGCTGCGGTGACGCAGGCTCGTTTGCCTACGCCCGTCCAGATATCGCCACACAAGTAAAATTTCGCAAGCAGGAAGAAATTACACAAGGCGCAGCGCAGTTACGTGCAGATGGTTTCAAAGGTGAAGTAAAAATTCTCACCTCTTGCCCCGCCTGCTTGCAGGGCTTGAGCCGCTATGACGATGACGCCAATACGCAAGCTGATTACATTGTGGTCGAAATCGCCAAGGCTGTGCTTGGCCCTGATTGGCTGCCAAACTACGTGCGTACCGTCAATACAGGTGGCATTGAGCGCGTATTGTTGTAAGCCAAAAATTTATAGCTAACCAATTCTGGCGGCGTATTTTTTAAATCATGTCCAGCATCGACTGCGCCTTATGTCGTCAAGACCATACGGAGCCTAACGGTGAAGGGGATTTGCTGTGGCAGGACTCGCGTTGCCGCGTGGTGCGTGTAACCGGTGCAGAAGGGGAACAATTTCCCGGTTTTTGTCGTGTCATCTGGCATGAACACGTCAAGGAAATGAGCGATCTAACTGCCACAGATGCCGCCCATTTGATGCAAGTCGTTCTTGCTGTTGAACGCACACTGCGCCTGCTGCTTACCCCAGACAAAATCAACCTCGCCAGTCTGGGCAATATGGTTCCGCATGTTCATTGGCATGTCATTCCGCGCTGGCAAAATGACAGCCACTTTCCAGCACCCATTTGGGCAACGGCAAGCCGCACTAACTTACCGCGTGATACGCCATTAAATGCTGTTCTGCAAAGCGCCTTGAATCAACAACTTTCATTCATGAGTTAAGCCATATGTATTTCGACCTGCCTATCACCAGTACAGAGCACCCCCCCGAATTTACCTCGGCAGCCGAATGTCGTGAATGGTTACAAGCATTAACACTGACACAACCGGTACAAAATCAGGCCTTGTTTTTACGTCAGCTATCCCTGCTGATCCGCTTCACGCTCTCTGCGGCGGAGCGCTTTTCTATCCTTGAAGCTTTGCGAAGCTCCATACATAAAACTCAAAACCTAGTTGCAAAGAAGTTCATCGACAAACCCCTGCCACTCTCGCCGCCAGAACAAGCCGCGCTGGACAGTACGCTTGCTGTCTGGCAATCATTGTTTGCTAATTATTTGCAATGCATTGAAGTCTATGCACTTGAAGAAACTTACCCTAAAGCATTATCTTTAACTACGCGAAAAAATGCCACGGCAATACAACGTGCGCTGACCATGCTCGCAGAAGCACAGCTTTACCTTATCTATGGCAAACGTTTGCCAGACTTTGGATACTGGAAAAAACTGCATCAGATTTTTTTGTTTGCTGAATCCAACAATCTCATCCACGAGAAAATTAAAGACCCATTGCGGTATGGCAAGCAGCTAGTAACCCCCTTGGCAGTTTATGCAGAGTGTCATCTGCTTTATATTGTCAGCCCCTATGAATTTACTTCCCGAGACTTGGTTTGGGTCGCTCGATGGACCCAGCGCTGGGGAACAAAAATCAAGTTACTTAGAGAACCGCCTGAAGATATTTCCAACTGCGCCCATCCTTTATGGGTTGACCTGAACTCAGACCAACCAGCAGACTATGCACCACAAGATACTCAGGAAGGACGTTGGCTAGAGACCACTGCGCTCCGCGTCAGCCTAACCTCGCGCATCGCCCTGCTAGCACAAGGCCGTCCGCCAAACGAGCTTCAGCTAGGCAATGATGTCACCCAGCCAAATGCCAGCAGGTTATTAACTCACCTGCTGCACCGCTGGTGTCAAGGTGGCAGCACTCGAAAACACATTCGCCAAAGAGCCAGCGGCTACTGCCATTTCATCGTCAGCTACGAAGCTGCACACTTTCACTTATCTGGCCAACGTCAGGTACAGTCAGCCCCAAAAGATGACAACTCACGACGACAAGAGCGAGAAAAGCTTGCATTATTTGGCGACTCAAGCCACCGCTTGGACATTGCTGCCGCGACACCCAACGCCTTACCTGTTGAGGCCTGGCGCATCATGGAGGACTGGAACCTACTGGATACGTCTGCTGCAGGTTTACGTATTTCGCGACCAATTAAAGAGGGCGTACGCATCGCTATAGGAACATTGGTCGCCGCTCGTACCGAAACAAGTAAAAACTTTACCTTAGGCTGTGTGCGCTGGACTTTACGTCAAGATACCAACGCTTTAGCAGTCGGTATTCAGTTATTTCCCGGCGAGGCTAAAGCAATCATGGCGCGCATTGTCACGGTCGATCACCTACCCCACCGACCTGCTTTTTTCATTGAAGCAAACGAATCAACAGAGTCGCCCGCCAGTCTCGTCTTGCCTGTTGGCAGCTTTCAGATTGGCCGGCGCATTGAAATCATGCGAACTTCTGCAGAAGTTGTCACGCTCACGCACCTCGTTGCACATGGCAGTGAATTTGAATGTGCAACATTCACAACAGAAGCTTAATGCTGACGGTCACACGGTTTTCATATTTTTGTAACAAGATAGTCACAAATGCCTTCTAAACTTTGCAAGCGACTGACAGAGGCCGACACGTTGCGTCTTTGTTAGCAGCTTGTCTTTGTTAGCAGCTTGTCTTTGTTAGCAGCTTTTTAACCGCAGAATTATCAGGGGTAATTATTTATGAAGAAAAAAATGATCGCGCTGGCAGCAACCAGTTTGGCCAGCTTGTCCGGTGCTGCTTTTGCAGGCTCCAACGTCACGGTATATGGCATTATCGACGGCACGTTTGATGTCATCAGCGTCAGCGGCGGCCAAGCTGGCGTGCCGGCCAAAGGCACCCCCAGCTACAACCGCGTCACCTCCAACGGTTCGCGCCTCGGCTTTAAAGGTACCGAAAACTTGGGCAACGGCATGAGCGCTTTCTTCCAGTTCGAGTCAAATGCAAAATTCGACGCAGGTGGCGGCCTGGATACCGGGCGCGACAGCTTCGTTGGCTTAAAAGGCGGTTTTGGTACTGTCAAGCTAGGTAATTTCAGCGGCCCGAACCGTGACCTTGCTGGCAAATTAGACGTTGTCATTCATAGTGATGGCATTGGTGACAACAGTGCCATTTTTGGCAAGCTCAGTGGTTTCGGTTCGTATTTCGATACCCGTTATACCAATTCAATTGCTTACATTACCCCAAAGTTCTCAGGCCTTGAAGGCACGCTGCACTATCAAGCCAATGAAAACAAGAGTGAAGAACCCGGCAAGAGCATCAATTCCTCACTTTTTGAAATTGGTCTGAAATACGACAATGGCCCCGTTTTCATTGGCTTAGCTCATGGCAATCTCTCTGAAAACAACGAAGCGGCAGCCAGTAAGTTTGGTATGGGTATTGATGCAAAAACAACAGAGACGCGCATCGGTGGCAGCTACAAATTCGATGTAGCCAGCGTGCGTTTGATGTATGGCCGAACCAAAGCAGAAGGCAGCTTGGGCGAACTTAAACAAAATGTGTGGGGTATTGGCGGCACTTACAATGTCACAGCAAATGGCAAACTGCTTGCTCAATACTACAGTGCAGATGATTTGAGCGGCAATCGCACTGGCATATCAAATCTTTCAGAAACCGGTGCCAAGTTCTGGGTTTTGGGCTACGAGCATAGCCTCTCCAAGCGCACAACGCTGATCGCACACTACGCCCAAATGCAGAATGATGACCGTACAAGCACCGTAGCAGGTGCAGGTAAAGGCTACGATTTCGGCGATGGCAAAACGGGCTTTACCGGCAACAACGTGAAGCTCTCAGGTATTCAATTGGGTGTAAACCACGCGTTTTAACCCTGCTGTAATATTTATCTCAAGCGGCTTGCAAACTCGGTTTGCAAGCCGCTTTTTTACAGTCATTGTTCTTGATGATCTTGAGAAAATGTCTAACCTGCAGCCTGCTCAGTTGTTTTGCTCAAACCCACTTATCAAAACCTTTAGATTTAGATCAAGGTTTCAGGCTTCTTACTCAGCTACCACGCGACGTGCTGGAAACGCCACGCTAAAAGTACTCCCTTTCCCCAGTTCGCTTTTAATTTCAAGCTGCGCTTGATGGCGCTCCAATACATGCTTCACAATAGCCAAGCCCAGACCTGTGCCGCCCATATCGCGCGAACGGCCGTGATCTACACGATAAAACCGTTCAGTGAGCCTCGGCAGGTGCTCTGCAGCAATGCCAATGCCTGTATCTGCCACAGAAAAATGGGCGCTATGTGCATCTGCCTCCCAGCGCAATGAAATCACGCCACCTGTTGGCGTATAGCGCACAGCATTTGTCGCTAAATTACTCAGCGCAGACTGAAGTTCACGCGCACTGCCTACAATATGTGTAGAGCCATTCACCTGCAAACTGATTTGATGCTGGCTTGCACGTGCGTCAGACAATGCTTGTGCTTCCTGTTTCACTTGCGTTAATAAACTGCCGATATCCATCGCCTCTTCCTGCGGCAGGGCGTCGGTTTCTAAAGAAGACAACATCAGCAAATCCTCAATCAAGCTCTGCATGCGCAATGCTTGCTCTGTGGCCATGCGCAAATAGCTTGCCAGCTCTTCTGACGAGGCATCATGCAAGGCATCCGCTGCCGTTTCAATAAATCCGAGTGTTACGGTAAGCGGTGTTTTCAGCTCATGCGAAACATTCGCCACAAAATCACGGCGCATCGTTGCTAATTTTTCCAGCTGAGTAATATCACGCACCATAATTAACGTGCGCTCTGCTGCAAAAGGCACAGTTTTAACTTGCAGTGTGCGCCCAGGATTACGTTGCGTCGTGAGGCTCAGAGGTTTTTCATGGGTACCTTTTGCATTGAGATAATCCAGCAATGCCGGCTCGCGTAATAAGTGCGTTAGACGGCTACCGGTATCTGTGCTGGCACTCAAGCCCAAACATGCCTCCGCTTCCCAGTTCATCCACTCAATCACCCAGTCATCATCCAAAATAACAACGCCTTCAGGCAAAGCCTCTGCCGCCAAACGCAAACGTTCTAACTCGGTATTGGCCAGCTTGGTCTCTTTGGATGCCTTGCGCATTTGCTGATAGAGCAGATCACTTAATTCTCCCCATGCTCCCGTAGCGGTCAATGGCTCACGCTCGTGGGGGGCTTGTGACCAATAAATGAGTTGCCAAAGACAGGTTGCATGGCGCAAAAGAATCAATGCAAACATAAGCAGCATGCCCGTCATTGCACTGCCTACACCGAACCAGCTTGCACCCACATAGCCCAAAAAGCCAGCCACAACAACCAGCAAACAAGTGACCAAAACCTCAACAATGACAGACATCACCATTGACTTCATAAAGCCGACATGCGGTAACCGCTTCCTCGGACAGTCTGAATCAAATCCGCATTGCCTGTTGCCTCCAGCGCTGCACGCAAGCGGCGAATATGCACATCCACGGTACGCTCTTCAACAAATATATGGTCGCCCCAAACCTGGTCTAACAATTGGGTACGTGTATGGACTCGTTCAGGATGCGTCATAAAGAAATGTAAAAGTCGGAACTCGGTTGGGCCTAAAGGTATCTCAGTATCGCCGCTGCTGATACGATGTGTTGCAGGATCAAGACGCAATGCCCCTAACATCACCAACTCATCCGTTGTTTGCGGTGCATGGCGTCGCAAAACTGCGCGAATGCGGGCAACCAGCTCACGTGGACTAAAGGGCTTGGTAATGTAATCATCCACGCCGATATCAAAGCCATCGATTTTATCGCGCTCCTCCGCCCGCGCTGTCAACATGATGATAGGCAAATCGCGTGTGCGTGTGTCACGGCGTAATTGCCGCGCAAAATCCAGCCCGCTCATGCCAGGCAACATCCAGTCAAGCAATACCAAATCAGGCAATATTGCCGTTATCAGTCGGCGAGCAGTTTCCGAATCACTGGCCAAAATTACCTCATGACCGGCACGCCGCAAATTAATTTCTATCAAAGACTGAATCGCCAACTCATCTTCAACCACCAAAATTGAGGCCGCCATAAATTTCCTTTTTAATTGCTCAAGAATTCAGTCTATTGCAGAATAATGACAGAACAGTGACAGTTCATCATGCCCTGTTACGCTATGATATTGACTCGTGGTTTAACTGTGCTGCGCTTGCTTTGCTGTTATTCCAGCCAACCAAAAATCATAATGCCAGTGTGCTTATCCAATCAACTCTTGAGATTATTCGATGAAATACCAATCTGTATTTCGTCCTGAGCTTTTTGCCGACCAAACCATCATTGTGACCGGCGGCGGTAGCGGCTTGGGTCGCTGCACAGCGCATGAACTAGCTAGTCTGGGTGCAACGGTAGCTTTGGCAGGGCGCAAAATCGAAAAGCTGCGTGCCGTGCAAGCCGAAATTATCGCTGCGGGCGGAAAAGCCAGCATTCATGTTTGCGACATCCGTGACGAAGCCATGGTCAAGTCCATGGTTAGTGCAGTGTTGGCACAACATGGTGCCATCCATCACTTGATAAATAATGCGGGCGGTCAATTTCCTGCTTTGGCAAAAAACTTGTCGCTCAATGGCTGGGAAGCCGTCATTAAAAACAACCTGACAGGCGGTTTTTTGGTATCACGCGAGACATACACGCAGTGGATGGAAGCGCATGGCGGGTCAATCGTTAACATCATTGCCGACATTGGGGGTGGCATGCCGCACATGGCGCATAGTGGTGCTGCTCGTGCAGGCATGCTCTCATTTACCGAAACAGTGGCCTGTGAATGGGCACACGCTGGCGTAAGGGTCAATGCTGTAGCGCCCGGCTGGATTGCCAGCAGCGGCTTTGATACCTACTCACCCGAAGTACAAAAAGAAATGCGCGGCTGGAAAAAGAAGGTTCCGCTGCAACGCTTTGGCACCGAGGCAGAAATCTCGGCGGCGATCGTTTTTCTGCTCTCAGAAGCCGCTTCATTCATTACTGGCTCTTGCATTCGCGTGGATGGTGGCGTGCCCAATGCGCGTCATACCTGGACACCCATTGCCCATCAACGATCCAAACCTTTCGAAGGCTTTCCTTTAGCATCCCGACCTACCAGCCAAGCGGTACAAGACGAATGACCCTTACTGAACTTCGCTACATCGTCGCCCTGGCGCGTGAAAGCCATTTTGGCCGCGCCGCCGAGAAGTGCCACGTCTCTCAACCCACACTTTCCGTTGCCGTTAAAAAACTCGAGGAATCACTGGGCATTGTTTTGTTTGAACGCAACAGTGGTGAAGTTCGCCCCACGACAATAGGAGTACAAGTCGTCGCACAAGCTGAGCGTGTATTAAGCGAAGCCGCCCGCGTGAATGAAATTGCCGCTGCGGGTCGCGACCCGCTGGCAGGGCCGCTAAGACTAGGGGTGATCTACACCATCGGTCCCTGGCTACTGCCATCACTCGTGCCGCTGTTAAAAGATCGCGCCCCAAACATGCCACTCATCATCGCCGAAGGCTATACCGAAGTGCTGATCGAAAAACTCAAGAATTTTGAATTAGATGTTTTAGTTCTCGCGCTGCCCGTCAACGAACCTGGGCTGGTTGCGCAACCGATATATGAAGAGCCGTTTCGGTTATTGCTACCTGTAGCACACCCGTGGGTCAAACAAAAGTCCTTTGCACCGGCACAGCTACTTGAAACGCCCCTGCTCATGCTAGGTTCTGGCAACTGCTTTCGGGATCAGGTACTTGATCTCTGCGCGCGAGCCAGCCACGGCGAATCACCGCAAGTGCTGGAATCATCCTCCCTGGAAACCATACGTCACATGGTCGCCTCAGGCGTTGGCATCACTGTCATGCCCGCCAGCAGTGTAGATACCTTGTCTAAAAACGACCCCTTGCTGCGTGTTAGGCCATTCACCGAACCCACGCCTACCCGTCATGTTGGCATGGTGTGGCGCACGAGCTTCCCGCGCCTTCAAGCCATTGAGGTCATGCGCGCAGCGTTGCTCGATTGCCAACTCCCCGGCACGCATCCCATCCGCTAACTCGCTTGCCGCCACATAAAGCCTGGCTATCACCGAGACAGAAAACTATCATTGGCATTTTTCGCGCAAGAAGGTTACATTGCAAATTCCTGATTCCAAAACCACACATTTAGGAGCTACCAATGGATATTGGCATTAACAAAAAAGATCGCGAAAAAATCAGCGCTGGCCTCTCGCACTTGCTCGCCGACAGCTACACGCTCTACCTGATGACGCACAACTTTCACTGGAACGTCACCGGCCCCATGTTCAACACCTTGCACCTGATGTTCATGGGGCAATACACCGAGCAGTGGAATGCGCTGGACTTGATTGCCGAGCGCATCCGCGCGCTGGGCTTTCCCGCGCCTGGCACCTATAAGGAATTTGCACGCCTGGCCTCCATCAAGGAGATTGACGGCCAGCCCAAAGCGCTTGAGATGGTGCGTCATCTGGTCAATGCACAAGAAACCGTCGCCCGCACGGCGCGCGGTTTGCTGCCTTTGCTGGATAAAGCCAACGACCAGCCCACGATAGACTTGGTTACCCAACGCTTGGATGTGCATGAGAAAACCGCGTGGATGTTGCGTAGCCTGCTGGAAGAGTAAAGCGCAGCGCAAACACCGCCTATGCCGTTTTAACGGCGTACAACACGGTAAGCCTTGACGATAACCGCTAAACTCGCCTCCCTGCTTTTATTCTTAGAAAATCACGGGAGACGAGTTTATGAAACTATTCAGATTTGGCCCCTTGGGCGCAGAAAAGCCAGGGGCTGTTGATGCGCAAGGCCAGCTGCGCGATTTATCTCTGCTGATTCCCGATTTCACCCCCGACTGGCTGGCACCAGAAAAACTCGCCGCGCTTGCGGCCATCAATCTTGCCAAAATGCCACTCGTACCAACAGGCGCACGCCTTGGCACGCCGATTACCGGCATCCGCCAGTTCATTGCCATTGGCCTGAACTACCGAAAACATGCCGAAGAATCCGGCATGGCCATCCCCGCCGAGCCGGTGGTTTTCAATAAAGCCATCACCTCGCTAGCCGGGCCGAATGACGATTTCGCCCTGCCCGAAGGTTCCGTTGCGGGCGACTGGGAAGTGGAGCTTGCCATCATCATGGGGCGCACAGCGCAACGCGTCAGCCAAAGTGATGCGCTAGCGCACGTGGCCGGTTATTGCCTGGCGAATGATGTCTCGGAGCGCGACTGGCAAGCCAAGCGTAACGGGCAGTGGGTGAAGGGCAAGAGCTTTGACGGCTTTGGCCCGATTGGCCCGTGGCTGGTCACAAGCGATGAGATTCCCGACCCGCAAAGCATTCCGCTGGAACTCGCCATCAA
>DIUK01000041.1:7757-12322 GCA_002422995.1 Rhodocyclaceae bacterium UBA6160 | reverse complement strand
AATTGCGCACGGCGGATAGCGCTTCGGCCGCACCCAGCAGCATCGCCGTATGGCCATCATGGCCGCAGGCATGCATGCGCTGCGCATGTTGCGAGCGATGCGCAAAAGTGTTCAGTTCATGCAGCGGCAAGGCATCCATGTCAGCACGCAGGCCGATGGCGCGAGCACTCGTGCCCAAGGATAGTTTGGCGACCACGCCTGTTTTGGCTATGCCGCGATGCACTTCCAGATTGAGGCCATCGAGATAATCCGCGACTTTTTCCGCCGTGCGGTGCTCATCGAACGCCAGCTCGGGATGCGCGTGAATGTCGCGGCGAAAGGCCGCAATTTTTGGTGTCAACGTGGTTAATAGGTGCGAAAATTTGTTGGCCAATATCTCGTCTTGCGGCATCAAAACCATAGCGAATCCCTGCATCAATTATTTTCATCATCCTAGCCCAAATCAAAGCCCTCTGCCACATCAAACAACTAGTCACCCTCTTCAGTCGCATTGGCATTCGGCAAGCACAAGATTTAAACTTATCATCCTTGCAGCGAGCATCTTGCCTTTGAACACATTCGTAACCCAGCTCACTTTCTGGAGGCTTTATGGCTATTTTTAATGACAATGCGCTATCCATTGGCAATACCCCCCTCGTTCGGCTCAACCGCATCACCGACGGTGCAAAGGCCACCGTACTGGCCAAGATTGAAGGACGCAATCCCGCATACTCAGTGAAATGCCGCATAGGCGCAGCCATGGTGGCAGATGCCGAGCAACGAGGCCTCTTGGGGCCAGGCAAGGAAATCATTGAGCCAACGAGCGGCAATACCGGCATTGCACTCGCGTTTGTGGCTGCAGCCAAAGGCATTCCAATCACCTTGACCATGCCGGAAACCATGAGTGTAGAACGACGAAAACTACTGGTGGCTTATGGTGCCAAACTCATTTTGACTGAAGGTGCCAAAGGCATGTCCGGTGCAATTGCCAAAGCGGAAGAAATCGCCGCTGCCAACCCTGAACAATATGTCTTGTTGCAGCAATTCAAGAACCCTGCCAACCCGGCAATTCATGAAAAAACTACCGGCCCAGAAATTTGGCGGGATACTGAGGGTAAGGTTGATATCTTCGTTTCAGGTGTTGGCACAGGCGGCACGATCACAGGCACAGGGCGCTATCTGAAAAAAATGTCCGGCAAACCGATTGCTATTGTGGCCGTAGAACCAGAAGCCAGTCCAGTACTCACCCAGCACCATGCCGGCCTGCCCCTCAAGCCTGCACCGCACAAGATTCAAGGTATTGGCGCAGGCTTTGTACCCGAGGTACTGGATCTCTCGCTGATTGATGCTATTGAGCAAGTCAGCAATGATGAAGCGGTGCTTTACGCGCGCCGACTCGCCAAAGAAGAAGGCATTCTGTCAGGCATTTCGTGTGGTGCTGCAGTTGCAGTCGCTGTGCGTTTAGCCAAACAAGCAGAAAACGCAGGCAAAACCATCGTCGTGATTTTGCCAGACTCAGGCGAGCGTTATTTAAGTTCCGTTTTGTTTGATGGCATGTTTGATGCTGCCGGCCTGGCTGTTTAATCTCTGCAGGTTCGCACCGAAAACCAGCGCAAATACAGTAACAACGGGTTACTGCGCAGGCAGTATTTGTTGCGGATCAAGCGGCTTGCCGTGTTGCCTGATCTCAAAATGCAAGCGCGGTGTCGCCGTATCGCTAGTGCCCATGAGGGCAATTTTTTGTCCTCGCTTGATCGCTTGTTTTTCTTTAACCAGCACCTGACTGTTATGGGCATATACGGACAACCAAGTGGCATCGTGGCGCAACACCACCAAATTGCCATATCCCCGCAAACCCGTACCCACATAAGAGACTACGCCATCCGCTGCAGCCAGCACCGGGTCGCCCGTTTTACCGCCAATATCTATGCCTTTGTTGCCACCCTTACTAAAAGTAGCGAGCACTTTGCCAGCCGCTGGCCACGCCCAATTAAGCGAAGCGCCTGGCGTTTTATCCGGGGCGTTTCCAGCGGTTGTTTCAGCTGGCTTTTCAGAATTTGTCGCTGTTTGGTTTTTATCCATCCCAGTGCTTGACTGGCCTGTTTTTAACGGAGGCAATAACGGTGCAGCAGGTACGGTTGACGGCATGCCACTAGTAGCGGCTTTGTCAGCCACACTACCTTGTGCCCGCGCCAAGGCTTCAGGGGAGTAGGCAACTTTGCCCCCTTTGGGTAAGCGTTTAAGGCCATCTGCACTCGCGCTGATATTAGTGACATTAGTGGCGTTAGTGGCATTAGCAGCAGGCAATCCCTCTTTGGCTACAGATTGATTTTCTGATCGCACAACAATCGGGCCTTCTGTTTGCACGGGTTTTGCCACAGCAACCATCGTGGCATCAGCCTCTGGTGGCGCAACGCGCAAAAGCTGGTCCACCTGTATAACATTGGCATTGCTTAACTGATTCCAAGCGGCAATCTCTCGATGATCATGCCCGTGATCCAGCGCAATGCTGTACAAGGTATCGCCTTTTTTAACGCGGTACATTCCTGCCGGCGCTTTGGGCAATGCACTTGCCTCCTGACGGACGGCGGAAGAGGCATTGCGATCAACGACAGGAACAGGCGCCGTATTCGCACAACCGACAAGCCATGCAGTTGATATGGCAACACTAGACACCGAGAGAAATAACCTGATTTTCATGCGACCCCACTGAGCAACGGTACAAAGCGCACTGCATCAAACCGCGACTCTACAAAGCCTTTGTCCGTGCGCTCAACCAAGCAAATCACTTGTTCTGCACCACCTAGCGGAATGACCAGCCGCCCCCCAAGGGCAAGCTGAGTCAGCAGTGTCGGCGGCACGCTTTTAGCTGCGGCAGCCAAAATGATGGTATCAAACGGTGCCGCTTCTGGCAGTCCTAAATTGCCATCCGCATGCTTTAGGCGAATGCGGGTGAGTTTTAATTGCCGCAAGTTATCGCGTGCTTTTGCCAGCAGCGGTGCAATGCGCTCAACAGCAAAAACCTGTGTCGTCAACAGACTCAACACGGCGGCTTGGTAACCACAGCCTGCACCCACCTCCAACGTTTTGCCCAGCTCACGACCGTGAATCAGAATTTCTATCATGCGCGCTACCACGTAGGGCTGTGAGATCGTCTGCGCAAAACCAAGCGGCAGCGCCGTATCTTCATAAGCCCGACTGGCTAGCGCAGGTTCAACAAACACATGACGAGGAATCACACCCATGGCATGCAGCACGCGCGGATCGCTCACGCCTTGCTCACGCAAACGGTCAACCATGCGCGCCCGCGTGCGCTCTGAGGTCATGCCAATACCGGCTTTGGCTGGCTGATTAAAGTCGGCTTTATTATTCATGACTCTGCGTTAATTCGCCCAATTGATTCAAGTGATTCAACGGTTGCATCCAGTGCTTCACAGCAGCCAATTGTCCGGCATGCGTTAAATCAATTTGCAGCGGTGTGACCGATACCCAGCCATGCTCAACCGCATAAAAATCCGTGCCTTCACCTGCATCGGCGGCAGGGCCCGCAGCACCAATCCAATACACCATTTCACCACGCGGCGTGGTGGATTTAATCGCTGGCTCGGCCTTGTGGCGACGCCCCAGACGGGTAACTTGAATGCCGCGCAAGACTTCATAAGGACAATCAGGCACATTCACATTCAGCAGCACGGGAAAATCAAATGGGTGAGAAGTGAATTGCGCCACCAGCTCACGCGCTACGCGGCCCGCTGTTTCAAAATGCTGAACTTCATCACCCGGACGAGTCACTAGAGAAATTGCAATCGCGGGCACGCCCAGCAAATGCCCTTCCATCGCCGCAGCTACGGTACCGGAATAAATCGTATCGTCGCCCATATTCGCGCCCAGATTGATACCCGAGACAACCATATCCGGCTGCATAGGCAGCATGCCGGTCACCGCTAAATGGACACAATCAGATGGCGTGCCATTAACATAGTAAAAACCGTTGCCAGCCTGACGCAGGTTAAGCGGACGATCCAGCGTCAGCGAGTTGCTCGCCCCACTGCGATTCCGTTCTGGCGCTACCACGGTTAATTCAGTGAGCCCGGCCAGCCCATTCAGACTCGCCGCGAGCTGTACCAGTCCGGGCGCGAGATAACCATCATCGTTGCTGAGCAAAATACGCATGAAATAAAAGCCGGGTGAATAATGTGTGATGAGTGATCGATTGATACAGCGTCTATTTTAACGCATCCCTTGTCAGCGCCAATGCGACAAATAGAGATAGGATGCCGCACTATGCAAATAATTCTTCATGCTTCTGCCAGTGAAATTTCAGCGGCCGACTGGTCAAGTCTGGATCATCATGATGATCCCTTCATGAGTGGCGCTTTTTTAATCATTGCCGAAAAAGTCGGCGCTGCCGATACGGCGTTAGGCTGGCAGGCACAGCATCTGGCGCTGTATGACGAGACCGCACCCGATGGTGAAAAACTGCTTGGCCTGTTACCGCTCTATCTGCGCACACACTCCTTCGGCGATTTTTCGCATGACTGGCATTGGGCCGCCGCCTGGCAAAATGCCGGCCTGGCTTATTACCC
>DIUK01000041.1:1199-7662 GCA_002422995.1 Rhodocyclaceae bacterium UBA6160 | reverse complement strand
TTTACAGCTGACAAGCGCAAAAAACTCAAACGCGAACGCCGCGCCGTGCACGAATCCGGCTTGCGACTAAGCGTTCTGCATGGCGATGAAATTGATGCGGCACTCTGGCGCGTGATTCATCGTCAATACCGCGACACCTTTGCCCGCTACGGTAACCATCCGGCTTTTCCGCTGGAATTTTTTATCGAAGCCAGTGCGCAGCTTGCCCGCCAGTTGCTGGTCTTTGTCGCCTTTGACGGCGAACAGCTAGTGGCCTCCGCCATCTGCTATCGCGATGCCACCACGCTTTACGGGCGGCATTGGGGAACAGAAGTCGATGTACCAGGCCTGCATTTTGAACTGTGTTACTACCAAGGCATTGATTACTGCATCCAGCATGGCCTGCAACGTTTTGAGCCCGGCGCACAAGGTGAACACAAGCTCGCCCGCGGTTTTGAGCCTGTGCCCACGCACTCCGCCTACTGGATTGCCAACCCCGGGATGCAGCGCGCTGTGGAAAATTTTCTAGCCAGAGAAACCGAAGCAATGGAAGATTACGCACTTGAAACGGCGGGGCATTTACCGTTCAAAAATAAGACGGCCTCATGAAAGAACAGGTTCCGGAAAACATTGATTTAACGGGTGGCAACAATCATTTAACTTAGAGCCCTCCACTGGACGCATCCGCTGGCGCGTTCGAATGCACCATCGGGTGCGTAGCGAAATTGCCCTGCTGCCGCCGTCTCGCCAGCGCCGACTTTTCAGGCCATATCAATTAGCGCGATGACCCGCCTGCGTAGTTCTCGAAGCGGGTGTATTCACCAATGAATGTCATGCGTGCCGTACCCACAGGGCCGTTACGGTGCTTGCCGATAATCACTTCCGCCGTGCCTTTGTCGGGCGTATCGGGTTTGTAGTATTCCTCGCGGTACATCATCATGATGATGTCGGCATCTTGTTCAATAGCGCCGGATTCGCGCAAGTCGCTCATCAAGGGGCGCTTATCGGTGCGCTCTTCCACTTTTCTCGATAACTGCGAGAGCGCGATAATGGGCACTTGCAGCTCTTTGGCCAGCGCCTTGATAGAGCGTGAAATTTCTGAAATTTCGGTTGCCCGATTTTCGCCATAACCATTCGAGCTCATCAACTGCAGGTAGTCGATGACGATCAGGCCGAGTTTGCCAAACTGCCGGTGCAAGCGCCGTGCGCGGGCACGCAGGTCGGTTGAATTGATCGCACCGGTTTCATCAATATGAATTGGTGCTTCATGCAGCTTGCCCAATGCTACCGTCATGCGGTCCCATTCGTCATCGGTCAGGCGGCCCGTGCGCAGCTTGCCTTGGTCAATGCGCCCGACGGAGGAAAGAAAGCGCGTAGCGAGCTGCGGACCGGACATTTCCAGGCTGAAGATCGCCACCGGCTGACGCAATTCAACACCGACGTGTTCGGCAATGTTAAGCGCAAAGGCGGTTTTACCCATGGAAGGACGTCCGGCGACAACGATCATATCCCCCGGCTGCAAGCCGGATGTCATGCGATCAAGATCGACAAACCCCGTTGGCACGCCAGTGATGTCGGACTGGCTGTCGCGCGCGAGCAGCGCTTCCATTTTCTCAACCACTTCGCCCAGCAAGGGCTGAATCTGCACAAACCCGCCGCTATCGCGGTTGCCGGTTTCGGCAATTTCCAGAATCTTCCGTTCTGCGTCATCCAGTAGTTGCTTGACATCGCGACCAGCCGGGTTCAACGCCTGACCCGCAATTTCATCGCCCACTGTAACGAGCTGCCGCAAAATAGCGCGCTCGCGCACGATTTCAGCATAGCGGCGCACATTGGCAGCCGATGGCGTGGCATTTGCGATTTCAGCAAGATAGGCCAAGCCGCCGGTCTGATCAATTTCATTCGATTGTTCAATCGACTCATACACCGTGACCACATCGGCCGGACGACCACGCTGAATCAGCTTGCCAATGTGGCGAAAGATGCGC
Organism: Rhodocyclaceae bacterium UBA6160; assembly: GCA_002422995.1. Lineage (GTDB taxonomy): Bacteria > Pseudomonadota > Gammaproteobacteria > Burkholderiales > Rhodocyclaceae > Rugosibacter. The sequence goes on along the minus strand of DIUK01000041.1, from coordinate 5,695 downwards.
TTATGGTCATCGCGATAAAAATCATTTTCACGCACTACGTCGGCAATGCGATCCCACGCCGGATTGTCGATCAGCAAGCCCCCAATCAGCGATTGTTCGGCCTCAATAGAGTGTGGCGGCAACTTGAGCGCAGCCACCTGCGGATCGTGGACGGGGGACTGATTGAATGATCGAACATTGGCCATGGTTATCTCCGCAGTGAAGCCGACAAGTCTACTCTGCGTCGCACGGTCTTGTAAGTGGATAAGCTGTGGAACTTGTGTGGATAACTTGTGAAAAGTCGGTGCATAAATTGAATGCAGTGCAACACGGCATGCAACACACAAATAAGTAGTGAAATTTCAGCTTCACTACCTTTCAATTATGCAATCCGTCATGTCTGTTATTGATGCGATAAAAATAAAAAACGAGCTGCCTCTCTTGGAGAACAGCTCGTTTTTTGTCTGGCAAATGACACCAGACATCAGGCCAGCATGACAAAGGCTATCTGGGTATCTTAGTGCTCACCCAAAACAGACACAGTGATTTTGGCAACCACGTCGCTATGCAATGCAATTTCAATTGCTGCGTCGCCAATAGCCTTGAGCGGGCCTTCGGGCAAACGGATAGCGGAACGCTCAACCACATGACCTTGCGCTTTCAACGCGTCAGCGATGTCAATGTTGGTCACGGAACCAAACAAGCGGCCATCCATGCCGGTTTTGCGGGTGATCTGCAACATCAAGCCATCAAGCGTAGCAGCTTGCGCTTGCGCTTGCGCCAATTTCGCTTGTTGAGCGGCTTCTAATTCAGCCCGCTTGGCTTCGAACACTTTGCGGTTCGCTTCCGTAGCGCGCTTGGCCTTGCCCTGGGGGATCAAATAGTTACGTGCATAACCGTCTTTAACTTTAACCTCATCACCCAAGTTACCGAGGTTGACAACTTTTTCCATCAAAATAATTTGCATGGTCTACTCCTCGATTATTGGTGCAAATCAGTAAACGGCATCAAAGCCAAAAAGCGCGCACGCTTAATGGCCGTTGACAGCTGACGCTGGTAGCCGGTTTTGGTGCCCGTGATACGAGCTGGCATGATGCGTGCGTTTTCAGCAATAAAGTCTTTCAGAATTTCGACATCCTTGTAGTCGACTTCCTCAATTTTTTCAACGGTAAAGCGGCAAAACTTGCGCCGTTTAAACATGCTGCGGCCTTTTTCGCCTTTGCCTCCTTTACCTGCTGCTAGCTTACCTTTGGGTTTAAATGCCATTTTTAATTTCCTTCCACAAATTCAATCGTATTGACATGCAGTACGGGTGTTTTCCGCCTCAAACTGCGTGCCGCTAAAAATCCATTCACTATTAATGCGATGCCTGGTTTGACTGTTGCCAGCATTTGCGCCTGATTTCCTATCGCTACACAATCCATTTCGCAGCACACCTTGCGTTCAACTGAAGATTCGATTTGCATCGACTCGTGCATCAGACTGAATTCAAGAATCGCAACACCTGCCGGGGTGCGCCGCAGGGCGCCACGCTCGTGCAAAATGCCGGATAACTGCGTGAGGTTGCGTGAGCTCGATAAACAATTTTGTGACAACGCAAACGCTCAACAACCGCAGCGATCAAGCAGCAGGAGTATCGACTGCTGCCTCTGCTACAGGCACAGCAACGGCATCGCTTTGCGCCGTGCGTGAACGATCTTCTTTCATCATTGGCGAAGGCGTGGTAACAGCCTTACGTGTTTTGATGGTCAGATGGCGCAGCACAGCATCGTTGAATTTGAATGAATTTTCCAGCTCAGCCAAGGCTTCGCCATCGCACTCGATGTTCATCAGCACGTAATGTGCCTTGTGAACCTTTTGAATCGGGTAAGCCATTTGACGGCGACCCCAGTCTTCCAGACGGTGGATGACCCCTGCACGGGCGGTAACCAGCGCTTTATAGCGCTCGACCATAGCGGGCACTTGCTCGGACTGGTCAGGGTGAACGATAAAAACGATTTCATAATGTCGCATGCAATCTCCTTTTGGTTAAGTGAAGCTCCCCCGCATGCGTATCGGGTGGAGCAAGGTGAGCCCGCTACTATAGCAATCATCGGCACTCAGGGCAAGCAAAAAAGCCTCACCCGCCTGTAGATTGATAGAGATAATTCACTAAATGTTCAAATACTTAGAACCCACGCCCAACCCACGTCCCCTGCGCCCGCAAGAACGACTTGAAGCAGTACGGCTCAGCTCGAACCCCTCGCTTTACTGAAAATAGTCAAACAGAAAAAAGTAAGCCGCGTGATAAAGCAACCAGAAGCCAGGGAGAAATCACAGGAAAACCCGCCCAGGAAACCCCGTTATCTGACAGATGATCCATTGGCAATCGAGATACACATGCGTCAATGAATAATATTGATTAGAATTATCGCCATGCTAGATAAGCGCTCGCAATCCCTGCTCAAAACACTGATTGAAAATTATATTGCCGACGGTCAACCGGTAGGCTCGCGCACTCTGGCCAGGCGCTCAAACCTGGAGCTCTCGCCAGCCACCATCCGCAATGTCATGTCTGATCTCGAAGAAATGGGCTTTATCACCAGCCCGCATACTTCGGCGGGTCGCATTCCAACTGCTTTAGGTTATCGGCTGTTTATTGACTCGCTCCTTACCGTGCGACCACTGAACGATACTGACTTATCCGAAATTCACGGCGCGATGCAGCCCGATCAACCGCAACGCGTCATCAGTCATGCATCTCAACTGCTCTCGCAACTCACCTCATTCGCAGGCGTGGTGGTGGTGCCACGTCGGCAGCAACCGCGCATTCGGCAAATTGAATTTTTGAGCTTGTCTGACAAACGCATTTTGCTCATCATCGTCACTGACAATGGCGACGTACAAAACCGCATTTTGTTCACACAACGAAATTACACCTCGGCAGAACTTACTTACGCCGCAAATTATTTGAACCAAAACTGCGTGGGTCTGGCTTTCGAGCAAATTCGCACACGCATCACGGACGAGTTAAGCCAGCTACGCTCGGATATGTCCACCCTCATGTCCGCTGCGCTGGATGCTGGCAATCAAGTGATGACTGACACCGCCGACCAATGCGTGATCAGCGGCGAGAGAAATCTTCTAGGTGTTGAAGATTTAGCTTCCAACATGACACGCATTCGCCGCTTGTTCGACTTGTTCGAGCAAAAAACCCATTTAGCGCAGCTATTGGCTTTATCAGACCAAGCCGAAGGCGTGCAGGTATTCATTGGCGACGAGTCCGGCATTGCGCCGCTGGATGAGTGCAGCGTGGTAGCGGCCCCATATGAAGTTGACGGGCAAGTTGTGGGCTCCATCGGCGTGATTGGCCCAACCCGCATGGCCTATGAACGGGTAATTCCGATTGTGGACATCACGGCCAAACTGCTGTCTTCAGCGCTCTCCGCGCCATAAATAAAAAACCTTTTACTCATACCGCAAAAGCGGCAAAAAATAATGTCTCGCTACACCCCCGAACCCGCGCATCCGCATCACGCCGCACAGAAGACAGCCGTTTTACTAGTGAACTTAGGCACACCCGACGCACCCACCCCTTCCGCTTTGCGGCGTTATCTCAAACAGTTTTTATGGGATCCGCGTGTCGTCGAAATCCCGCGCGCCCTGTGGTGGCTGATTTTGAATGGCATTATTCTTAACCTGCGCCCAGCCAAATCCGCCGCAAAATACGCGCAGATCTGGTTAAAAGAAGGCTCACCCCTGCGCGTGCACACGGAGCGGCAAGCCAAACTACTCAAAGGGCTGCTCGACCAGCGTGGCCATACCAAGGTCGAAGTGGCCTACGCCATGCGCTACGGCAACCCATCCATCGCCAGCGTACTCGATACACTCAAAAAAACCGGTGTTGAACGCGCACTGATTCTGCCTTTGTACCCACAATATGCGGCAAGCAGCACAGCAAGCGTCATGGATGATGTGGCCAACTGGATTAAAGCCACCCGCAACCCGCCAGAACTGCGCTTCACCAAACAATATCCCGACCACCCCGGCTACATTGCGGCATTAGCCAATAGCGTGAAAGAACACTGGGCAGCCAATGGCCGTAGCGAGCGCCTGGTGATGAGCTTTCATGGCCTGCCGCAACGCTCCCTGGCTTTAGGCGACCCCTACTTTTGCCTGTGCCAGAAAACCGGCCGCTTGCTAGCTGAAGCCTTAGGTTTAGCAAAAGAAGACTATCTCATCACCTTTCAATCGCGATTTGGCAAAGCCAAATGGCTAGAACCCTACACCCAAGCCACACTGGAAAAGTTAGCACGAGAAGGCGTTAGCCGATTAGATGTGATCTGTCCAGGTTTTGTAGCAGATTGCCTGGAAACGCTCGAAGAAATCGCAATGGAATGCAAAGAGGCTTTTATAGCAGCCGGTGGCAAAACATTTTTCTACATTCCATGCCTGAACGAACGTGCCGACTGGATTGCCGCGCTGGGCGACATTGCAACCACTCATATGGCAGGCTGGCCATTGGAAGCAGTTGAAGA
>DIUK01000041.1:0-1149 GCA_002422995.1 Rhodocyclaceae bacterium UBA6160 | reverse complement strand
CCATGTAGCGCTCATATCGTCTGACACTGCCTTTGACTTGGGCGGATAAGCCCCGGCGGCTGGGTATAATTCCGCCCTTCGTTTCATTTACCCTCTTCACGACACATCCCCGGCCATGCAGGAAAAATATCAACCGTCTGACATCGAACAGGCTGCACAATCCTTTTGGAACACCGCGCAAAGTTTTCGTGCCACTGAATCTGGCGACAAACCCAAATACTATTGCCTGTCGATGTTTCCCTACCCCTCGGGCAAGCTGCACATGGGGCACGTACGCAACTACACGCTGGGCGATGTGCTCTCGCGGCAGCACCGCATGCGGGGTTACAACGTCTTGCAACCCATGGGCTGGGATGCATTCGGGCTGCCGGCTGAAAACGCCGCCATGCAAAATAACGTGCCACCTGCGCAATGGACGAATGACAACATTGCCTACATGAAAAAGCAGTTGCAATCCTTGGGCTTTGCCATTGACTGGCAGCGCGAGCTGGCCACCTGCCAGCCCGAGTACTATAAATGGAACCAATGGCTGTTTTTGCGCATGCTGGAAAAAGGCATTGCCTACAAAAAAACCCAGGTCGTGAATTGGGATCCGGTCGATCAAACTGTACTGGCCAACGAGCAGGTGATTGACGGGCGCGGCTGGCGCACCGGCGCCGTGGTTGAAAAACGCGAAATCCCCGGCTATTACCTGGCCATCACGCGCTATGCCGATGAGCTTTTATCCTCACTGGATACCCTGCCGGGCTGGCCCGAGCGCGTTAAAACCATGCAGGCCAACTGGATCGGCAAAAGCACCGGCGTGCGCTTTGCGTTCCCCTACACCATCGACGGCAAGGAAGAAAAACTGTGGGTGTACACCACGCGTGCCGACACCATCATGGGGGTGACGTTTTGCACCGTGGCGGCAGAACACCCCCTGGCTACCCACGCGGCACAAAACAACCCGGCGCTTGCCGCGTTTATTGAAGAATGCAAACACGGCTCGGTCATGGAAGCGGATATGGCCACCATGGAAAAAAAGGGCATGCCCACGGGGCTGTTTGTAACCCATCCTCTCACCGGCGAACAACTGGCGGTCTGGGTAGGCAACTATGTCTTGATGAATTATGGCGATGGCGCGGTGATGGCCGTGCCAGCGCATGACGA
>DIUK01000146.1:4226-5867 GCA_002422995.1 Rhodocyclaceae bacterium UBA6160 | reverse complement strand
GCAAGTTCTCGCGCGACGTGCTGGCGCCGCTCAATTTCACGGGCGACCAAACAGGTGCGCAGTGGGCAGATAAAGCAGTCACCATGCCAGCTGGCTTTAAAGAGGCTTATCAGCAGTTTGTTGACAACGGCTGGAATGCCCTTTCTGGCAATCCTGAGTTTGGCGGCCAGGGCTTGCCCAAGCTGGTTTCAGCCGTGGTGCAGGAAATGTGGCAATCCGCCAATATGGCTTTCTCGCTCTGCCCCATGCTCACCATGGGCGGCATTGAGGCCTTGGAGTTGTATGGCAGCGAAGCGCAAAAGGCGACTTATCTGCATCACATGGTATCCGGCCNNACTTGACCGAGCCGCAAGCCGGGTCAGATTTGGCTGCCGTGCGCACGCGTGCCGTACCGCAAAATGATGGTACGTATAAATTATTCGGGCAGAAGATTTTCATCACCTATGGCGACCACGACATGGCAGAGAACACGATTCACTTGGTGCTCGCCAGGACGCCGGACGCNNAATGCCGATGGTTCATTGGGCGCGCGCAATGACGTCTATAGCGTGTCTATTGAACATAAGCTCGGCATCCACGCCAGCCCGACTTGCGTAATGGCCTATGGCGATAACGGCGGTGCGGTTGGCACGCTGGTCGGCCAGGAAAATGAAGGCCTGAAATACATGTTCGTGATGATGAACGCGGCGCGTTTCGCGGTGGGCCTGGAAGGTTTAGCTCTGGGTGAGCGGGCGTATCAACAAGCAGTGTCGTTCGCGCGCGAACGCGTGCAAAGCCGCGCCATTGAAGGCTCNNATGCGCTCGCAAAACGAGGCGATGCGAGCGGTGGCCTATGTGGTGGCCGCAGCGGTGGACACAGCAACGCGTCACCCAGATCGTGAAGAGCGCATCCGCCAGCAGGCGTTTGTGGATTTGATGATTCCGGTGGTTAAAGCCTGGCTTACCGAGACAGGCAACGAAGTCACCTCGCTCGGTGTACAGATTCATGGCGGCATGGGCTTTATTGAAGAAACGGGTGCGGCGCAGCATTTTCGCGACGCGCGCATCACTACGATCTATGAAGGTACAACAGGTATTCAAGCGCTGGATTTGATCGGCCGCAAAGTGGCGCGTGATGGCGGCACGGCGTTAAAAAGTCTGGTTGCGCAGATGATAGAAGTACAAAAAGTTGCTGTACAGCAACCTGGCGAAAGCTTTAAAGCGCTCGCAGCAGCCCTGCAAGAAGGCATTGCTGCAGTAACCACGGCAGGCACTTACATTGTCACCCACTACGCACAAAATGTGCGCAGCGTAGCCGTGGGCGCAGTGCCCTTTTTACGTTTGCTGGGCATTGTTTCCGGTGGTTGGATGATGGCACGTGCGGCGTTGGCAGCACAAGCAAAAATCGATGCAGGTGATATGGATCCCTTTTATCCTGCAAAAATTAATATGGCGCATTTTTATGCCGACCATGTGATGACAGCAATCAGGGGCCTGACCAAGGAAATCGTGCATGGCGGCGCGAGTGCCCTGGCTTTGGATGATGCACATTTTTAATGTTGTGCTGAAACGACGTCAGCAACCCAAGGGGGCTTTCCAGAAAAAGACTCAAGCCTGTAAGGTGGGCTGATGATACGGCCCTGATATGGTACTGATAAGCTA
>DIUK01000146.1:0-4205 GCA_002422995.1 Rhodocyclaceae bacterium UBA6160 | reverse complement strand
CTGTGGCAATAGTTCTGCCAAATGGCCAGACATCTGCTCGGTATTCAAGCCGAGTTGCGCGGCAAGATTTTTCACCGTGTCATTGCCCAACGCGCTTTGAATTTGTTCAGCGGAAACGGGCAGGTTTTGACCTGTCGACACCCAGGATTTTGCCGCTTCTGCTAACCCACCTTGTTGCAGTGTTTGCAATAAGCCGGATAAGCCGCCATTTTGCGGGTTGGTTACCATCTGTAATACCGAACCCAGCAACGAGCCACCAGACTCACCTTGCTGCCCTGAGACTGCGCCGATGATTTGATCAAATAGTCCCATGCGTGTTTTCCTTTCAAGAAGGTTAAGTGGTTATTTTTAAATTGCTTGATAAGTATAAACCGCCGCTAAAACCCTGAATGTTAACTTGTGTAAAGCGCTATGAGCCACAACTCGTGCAGCACGATGCTAGTGTAAGATAATCATGTTGTAGAAGTTTTTGAGATTACCTGGAGAACACTCATGAAGAAATTGATGTTGGTCGTTATCGGTTTTTTGATGTCGTCACTCAGCGCATTTGCTGCAGTGAATGTGAATACTGCTACACAAGAACAACTGGAGTCACTCAATGGTATTGGCCCAGCCAAAGCACAGGCAATTATTGAGTATCGTCAAAAAAATGGCGGCTTTAAAACACTTGAAGATCTGGATAAAGTGCCTGGCATTGGCGAGGGTGTTTTATCCAAGATAAAGAGTGAGGTAACGCTGACAGGTGCGAGTTCAGTCAAGATTGACGCAAAGCCTGCGCCTGCAAAATCGACACCTGCAGTTGCCCCGGCCACAAAGCCTTCACCGGCACCTGTAGTAGCAGCGCCTGCGGCTAAGGCAGATGCTGCAGCCGATAAGAAAGCAGCTGCCAAGGCGGAAAAAGAAGCGAAAAAAGCAGAGAAAGAAGCTGAAAAAGAAGCCAAGAAGGCTGACAAGGAAGCAAAAAAATCCGCCAAAAAAGCAGAGAAAGACGCTAAAAAAGCAGAAGAGAAAAAATAGAGTTACCGCAAAAAAACCAATAAAAAACCCCGCCATGGCGGGGTTTTTTATTGGTAAATAAGAAGCGCTTTTATTGAATCTGCGAACTTACACCAACAAATTACATCTGCTGATAAATCGGTCCTTCGCCGCCTTGAGGCGCAACCCAGTTAATGTTCTGAGTTGGATCTTTAATATCACAGGTTTTGCAATGCACGCAGTTTTGCGCGTTAATTTGCAAGCGCGGATTGGTGGCATCGGCATCCCTGACGATCTCATACACACCCGCCGGGCAGTAGCGCTGCTCGGGTGCGTCGTAAAGCGCCAAATTGGTGCTGATCGGCACATCCACATTCTTTAGTTGCAAATGGCAAGGCTGATCTTCTTCGTGGTTAGTGTTCGACAAAAAGACAGATGACAAGCGATCAAAAGTCAGCACACCGTCAGGTTTGGGATAGTCAATAGGCGTGCAGCTTGCCGCAGGCTTCAATTTGGTGTGGTCGTTCGTGTTATGCAGCGTCCAGGGCGCTTTGCCGCGTAGCAGGATTTGATCTATGCCAAACATCACCGAACCCGTCACAAGCCCCTTGGCCATCCAGGGTTTGAAGTTACGGGCGGTGTGCAGCTCATCATGCAGCCAGGAAGCACGCAAAGCCTCGGGGTAGGCGGTGAGTGCGTCATTGGCGCGATTGACCGCAAGCGCTGCGGCGGCAGCTTCAGCGGCCAGCATACCGCTTTTGATCGCCGCATGGCTACCCTTGATGCGCGAAGCGACAAGTAAACCCGCATCGTCGCCAATGAGCGCACCACCGGGAAACTCAAGCTGCGGCAGCGACTGCAGGCCGCCGGCTGCCAGCGCGCGGGCGCCGTAGGCAAGCCGCTTGCCACCCGTGAGCATGCTGGCAATTTTGGGGTGCGTTTTCAAGCGCTGCATTTCTTCAAACGGCGACAAGTAGGGATTGCTGTAGCCTAAACCGACAACCAAGCCAATGGCCACTTGGTTATCCGCCAGATGATAAATAAAGCCGCCCCCATACGTGTCACGGCTCAAAGGCCAGCCAGCAGTGTGCATGACCAAGCCTTTTTCGTGCTGGGCCGCGGGGACTTCCCACAATTCTTTAATCCCTAGGGCATAAGTTTGCGGGTCGGCTTGTTCGCGCAGGCTAAATTGTTTTTCCAATTGCTTGCCCAGATGGCCACGGCAACCTTCGGCAAACAAGGTGTATTTGGCCAGTAACTCCATGCCCGGCTGGTAGGCTGCGCTCTGTTCGCCATTGTGCTTTACGCCCATGTCGCCCGTGGCTACGCCGCGCAATGCACCATTTTCTGCGTAAAGTATTTCAGCACCTGCAAAGCCGGGAAAAATATCCACACCCAGGGCTTCGGCCTCCGTAGCGAGCCAGCGGCATACTTGTCCCAGGCTGATGATGTAATTGCCGTGATTTTGAAAACACGCAGGCAACATGAAGTTGGGCAAATTCATGCTGCCTTTGGCAGTGAGAAAAGTAAATTGATCGCGCGTCACTGGCGTATCCAGTGGCGCGTTTTTTTCCTGCCAGTTTGGGATGAGTTCGTTGAGTGCGCGTGGATCCATGACTGCACCAGAAAGAATATGTGCGCCAATTTCCGCACCTTTTTCGATCAGGCAAACGCTGATATCCGGGTTGATTTGTTTGAGCCGGATCGCTGCCGAGAGCCCGGCGGGGCCGCCGCCGACAATTAAAACATCAAATTCCATGGCTTCTCGTTGCATGTGAGTCCTTTTTCGTCGAGGAAAATTCAATCCGCTGATTATAATCAAGCGCTTGTTTAACTTGATGGATAAAAGCGATGGACTCAGAAGCTAAGCTTGCGGTAAAGGATACTGATCGCCGCTTGGTTTATCGCTGCGCAATGCCGATGCGCTGGGGTGATCAGGATACGATGCACCACATTAACAACACCTTGTATTTCCAGTATATGGAACAGGCACGCGTTGAGTGGCTGGATGTCTTGTGTGCCGACGAGCGCAAAGAAAAAAATCAGGGCGCGGTTTTGGTGACGGCGAGTTGCACATTTTTAATTCCGCTCACTTACCCCGGCACAATCACCTGCGAAATTTTTATTGGCCCGCCAGGTCGTAGCAGTTTGCCAACGTTTTATGAATTACGCCGCACGGATGATGAGCGATTGTTTGCCACAGGTGAAGCCAAGCTGGTGTGGATTGATAAAACTAGCGGGAAATCCATTGCATTGCCGGAATCCTTGCGCCAAGAGTTTTTAACGGCATAAGTGCCATCACGCAACAAAGCGGCTTATAGCAACCTAGCAACCGCTTGACAGGCATAATCGCTCTGGCATGATTAGCCACAGGTGGCGCTAATTTATTCATTCAATAGTTTTTTAACAGGGGCAAATATGAATAAGATTTTTTCTTCAGCCACCGCAGCGCTAGACGGCGTAGTGAGTGACGGCCAGTTGATTGCCGTGGGCGGGTTTGGTTTGTGTGGAATTCCTGAGGCATTGATTGATGCTTTGCTGGCCAGTGGCGTTAAAAATCTCACTGCTGTTTCCAACAATGCTGGGGTTGACGGGTTTGGTTTAGGAAAACTGCTGGAGTCGCGGCAGATCAAAAAAATGATCGCCAGCTATGTGGGGGAGAACAAGGAGTTCGAGCGCCAGTTTATTTCTGGTGAGCTGGATGTTGAACTCACGCCTCAAGGCACGCTCGCCGAAAAGCTGCGTGCAGGGGGTGCTGGCATTCCGGCATTTTTTACCAAAACCGGTGTGGGTACGCTGGTGGCTGAAGGCAAGGAACTACGCGAGTTTGAAGACAGCACCTATGTGCTCGAACGCAGCCTGGTGCCCGATGTTGCGCTGGTCAAAGCGCATGTGGCGGATAAATCCGGCAACCTGCAGTTTCGCCGCACAGCGCGCAACTTTAATCCCGCTGTGGCGATGGCCGGGAAAATATGCATCGTAGAAGTCGAGCACATTGTCGAGACAGGCGCGATAGATCCGGATCAGGTGCATCTGCCAGGTATTTATGTGCATCGCATTGTGCATAATCCGAACCCGGAAAAGCGAATTGAGCGTGTCACGCTAACTGAAAAGAAGGAGAGCTGAGATGGCTTGGAATCATGACCAAATGGCGGCACGTGCGGCACAAGAACTACAAGATGGATTTTATGTGAATCTGGGTATTGGCTTGCCAACGCTCGTGGCCAACC
>DIUK01000114.1 GCA_002422995.1 Rhodocyclaceae bacterium UBA6160 | reverse complement strand
TTTACCCCTGGCTGATCTGGGCGCGATGGCATCTGCTCTACGGCGGCTGGCGCGATGGCGCACCGGGGTGGATACTAGGCAGGTATGTGCGGGATACGGTTTATCTCAAGTATCTCAAACTCAAGTATTTGCATACCGGCAAACCGGAAACCGCCTAGCGATGCACACCCAATGTATAAACCACCAAAAAGTCGGCGCTGGTGAGACGGCGACATAAGTCATGACTCTGCCCCAAACCCCACGGCGCAGCCTCTTGCTGACCTACCACGACCCGCAATGCACCAACTATGGGGCGGGACAAAGAACGCACTTTCTGCTCAAGGCGCTCGGCCAACAGTTACCGACCGATGTGGTTTTATTCTCTGAAACCAGTGGCGCTAATACCGTATCCGATCTGCCTGATGAACTCGGCGGCGGCAAGCTGTTCCGCATTAACCATGAGCCGAGCAGCTTTCTCGATCGCGCCTGGTACGGGCTACCCTCAAAACGGCTATCCAAACTTCTTGCCGCCACCGTAGACTTCGACCAATACGACTGCATTGTTTGCCGCTACATCACGCCTTATCTGAAATGCCGGTTACCCGCGAATAAACCGCTCATCATCGACTTTGACGACCCGGTGTACAACGTCCCCTGGCGCTCATTACGGCAACCCCGCGCGATCATCAAGGAAACCGTGAAATGGCTGAATCAACTCATCATCAAGGCGCGGCTACAATCGGCACAGGCCAGAAGCGCCCATTTTTTGTTTGTTTGCGAACGGGATCAAGCCGCCTTCCCTGAACTCAAAAGCACGCTGCTTCCCAACCTGCCCGCCTTTCCCCGGCACGTAGCGGATTACTTGACGTCAGACGGGAAAACGCTGCTGTTTGTCGGCTTCATGTCCTGGCAGCCGAACATCATTGCCGTCGATCACTTCCTGGCTCATGTCTGGCCGAGAATTCTTGTCAAAAATCCGGCTGCCCGCTTCAGAATTGTGGGCAAAGCCACAGTGGAAAATCTGCAACGCTGGAACACTTTTCCGAATTGCACAGCCAGCGGCTACGTTGACGATCTGGATGCGGCCTACCGTGAAGCCGCTGTGTGCGTCGTCCCGGTGCTGTCCGGCGGCGGGTCGAACATCAAAGTGCCGGAAGCCTGTGCCCATCAGCGCCCTGTCGTCACCAGCATCTATTCGTTCAAAGGCTGGAACAAGCACTTTGTGGCCGGGCAAGACCTGCTCGTTGGCGACTCGGATGACGACTTTGCCAATCACTGCCTCCAGCTATTAGCCGACCCCGAGTACGCAGCACGCATCGCAAAGAATGGCCACCACACCACCTTAAAAAATCTTTCATTTGACGCATTTGCCGCCCACTTGCAAAGCATTTGTCAATCCATCCCATTGCGCTAAAACTTCAGGAGTTTTTCATGAAAGAAGTCAATTACAGCTTTGAAAGACTCCAGGTTGACTTTGACGAGCGCGACCATATCCGCAACGCCATCGCGCAACTGAAAAAAACACATGCGATCAGCGGCTGCCGTGTTCTGGAACTGGGTTCAGGCGCTGGCGCCAACCTGGCGATTCTGCAACCAGAAAACGAAGTGCTCGGCGTAGAAGGGCTGGCTGATGCGGCAGCCCACGCAACCCGCCTCGGCGTGAACACCCTGGTGGCGAACCTGGATAATGCCTTGCCATTGGAATCTGCCCAATACGACTGGGTATTGTGCCTCGATGTGCTCGAACACCTGCTGTCTCCCGACACCGCATTGCGCGAAGCCCATCGGCTGCTGAAACCCGGTGGCAAGCTGTTGATCAACGTCCCCAACCACTTCACCCTCACCGGACGTTTGCGCATGTTGCTGGGCGCAGGCATTCACTGGAACCGGTTTTTCCCCGGCAGCCACGATTGGGACAACCCGCATATCCGTTTTTTTACCCCAGGCTCAATCCGTGAATTACTGGCGAGCACTGGGTTTCGTCCAATCCGCGATCTATCGCCCATCGCCCCGGCCGTGCCCATGTCGCATCAGCTGCGCCAGCTTCATTGGCACGGACTGATCAACTGGTTAGCCAAACGCAACCCCGGCCTGTTTTGTGGCGGATTCTTTTTGCTGGCAGAATGCGCCTGACCATGACACAACCCATGAGCACGCACACACGACTAAAAATACGATGAGAATCCTGATTTGCAGTATTTCTACCGCACTGGGCGGCATGGAACGCCGCATCGAAGCGGAAACGAAACTATTGGCCCGCCTGGGTCACCCGGTTTTTGTGGCCACACCGCACTTTTCAAAGCTCTCGCAATGGCAGCGCGACATCAAGGCCGCCGGCGGTAAATACATTTATTGGCGGCCGTATAAATTCATCGAACGGCAACACCTGGCCGCGCCGTTTCGCTGGCTGGCACGCCTCGGCATTCCCATGTTGCGCCATTACAAAATAGATTTGGCGCATATCGCCTTGCCGTGGAATTTTGTCGGCATCTCGCTGGCCTATGTTTTAAGCGCCGCCAGAATTCCCTTTGTGATGGGCGTGCACTGCAAATTCGACAGCAAAACCCTGCCCAAAAAATCGCTCCCTTTTGCCAAACAGGCACTGCGCGGATTGAAAGGGGCTTATGCGGTTTCCGCCCCGGTGAAAGATGCCTTTGTCCGCCTGTATCAAGACCTGATCCCTGCCGCCACGCCGATTGAAGTGATTCATAATGGCATTGACATTGAACGCTATCAACCCGATGCCGCCGCCCGGCAAGCGTTGCGGCAACGTCTTGGCTTTACTGAAGATCATTTCGTGCTTATGTTCTGTGGCCGCCTTGATGCCATGAAACACCCCACATTCGCGCTCAATGCCTTTGCCGGGTTTGTGGCCAAGCACCCGCAAGGGCGCTTGATTGTCGTCGGCGATGGCCCTGAAATGGCCGCGCTGAAAACCAGGATTGACGCGTTAAAGCTGCAAGACAAAGTCACCTTGACCGGACAAGTCGCCGATACCGCACCCTATTACCAGGCGAGCGACTGCTACATCTCAACCAGCGTCGAAATAGAAGGCTACTCATTGACCACCGCCGAAGCCCTGGCCAGCGGCCTCCCTGCCATTGTGCCGGATGACGA
>DIUK01000110.1 GCA_002422995.1 Rhodocyclaceae bacterium UBA6160 | reverse complement strand
GCTAATGGCACATGCTGAAAATGAATACGCTCAGCACCTTCCCAAGCCAAACCCAAGGTCTGTGCTCGCGCCAAAAACAAATCCTTATCGCCCAATATCACCAACGGGACAGGCCAACTACGAGTCAACAATTGCAGACAGAGATCAGGGCCGATACCAGCGGGTTCGCCGGATGAAATAACTATAGGCTTAGAGTTCTTTGAGTCGGTCTTCAACATAAGCACGATCACGCAATTGCCGAACCCAATCTTGATATACCTCATCAGCCTTACGCTCACGCAGCACTTGACGCGCCGCCATTCGCTGGCGCTCAACGCTGAGCTCACCGACTCGCCGCGCCAACACCTGAATCAAATGAAAACCAAAAGGGGACTGTACGGGGGCACTAATTTGATTGATTTGCAAAGCATTCATTGCCGCCTCAAACTCAGGCACTGTATCGCCGGCGTAAAGCCAACCCAAATCGCCACCCTTGGCTGCTGACAAGTCATTCGAATGCTGACGGGCAAGCTCAGCAAAGTCAGCGCCATTATCCAGTCGCTCCTTGAGTGCTTGTATTTTGTGCTCAGCCTCGGCTGCTGAGACCAACTCATTGACCTTGATCAAAATATGCCGGGCATGTGTTTGTTGTGTAGAGGCACTCAACGGCTTGGCTTCACCATTGCGTTTTTCTATCAATTTCACAATATGAAAACCCGCCGGACTACGCACAATCTCGCTGACCTCGCCCTGCTGAAGTTTTTTTGCCAATTCTGCATATAGCAGAGGCAAGCGATCTATAGGCCGCAACCCCAATGCGCCACCTTTTAAACCATCCGGTGCATTGGAAAAACTAGCGGCCACTTTGGCAAAATCTTCGCCATTTTGAACTTGCGTCAACGCCGCTTGCGCCCTTGCGCCAATGCGCATCAGTTGGTCGGGTGTCGCATTTTCTGGCACCTGCAAAACAATGTGTGACAGGTTAACCAGCATTTTTTCTGTTTGTGCGCCACTATCAGGATTATTGATGTAATTATCAATTTCCCCATCGGAAATTGATGCGCGACGGCTAACCTCCCGCTCACGCAAACGGGCGAGCGTTATTTCGCTACGAATTTCTTCCCGAAACTTGCCCCACCGAATGCCATCTTTCTCCAGCGCTTCACGGAAAGCAGCCATGCTTAATTTATTGTTTTCGGCGATACGCTGTAAAGAATCATCCAACTCCTCATTAGAAACCAACACGCCACTCTCTTTGGCCTCTTGCAACTGCACACGTTCTGTAATCATGCGCTCCAACATTTGTCGCTCTATCACCTCTTGCGGCGGCAATGGAACATTTTGCTCACGCATCTGCCGCAACACACTCGCCAGCCGCGCTTGCAACTCTCCCATCGTGATCGCCTCATCATTCACTACAGCAACAATGCGGTCGACCTCAATCGGACTTGCCGCCTTGACTGAAAAAGCAGTGGTGAAAAGCAAAAAACCAAGAACAGAAATCAATACTGCCCGGAAATAAAACATCTTCATCACTTCGTCACCTAATTCAAAAAGACATGCACTCTTAGTTAATAAGCTAAAGATTTACCTTCTGTTCGTACGACATTCCCACGCCTTCTGAAGGCTTACCGAAACCCGATCACGGCTCGAATTGCGTACCTTCTTCATTCGGCAGGTTAATCGCACCATAGCCTGGCACTGCGCGCTTAAGTAGCGACAATGGGTTAGAGCCAAGTTTTGCAAAACCGTTCAGCTCAAGCTGAAAGAAAATGGAGTTATTCACACGATCCGTTTGTGTTGCTAACCGCTGCAACACTACACGCCCCACCCAGCAATCGCCATCATACTCAAAACCTGCAATAGCTTCGACCAGGCGCTTGTCTTTTAAAGAATAGTTATAACGCCCCACGCCGTACCAACCGCCGCCCAAGGGCCACTGGCTCGAAAAGTCAATCTGACTCAACTGATCGCGTGTATAGCGATAGCCGGCATTGACCAACTTACCAATTTCAGGCTGGTAACGGCTGGTTAAATTAAAACGCTCAAGCTTGCTGGCTTCAGTACTGTACTGCACACCCGCATCCACATAAAGCTTGGGCAGCACGCGGCCTGTAAATGCGCCCAGCAAATCAGTTTGTCGCCCTGTGCGCAAAGCCTCACCCGGCAAGCCTACGTGTTGTGTTGTGAAATAAACTCGCTGACCAAAAGCCGCACGCAAAATTTCTGCACCGCTCGCCTGATCCACCAGGCGGGTCGTCACCATGCCGGTAATTTGATTTGCATCATTGATGCGATCACCGCCGACATAGCGGTTTTCAGAAAAAATTTGCGCAAAATTAAAGTCGGCCACACCAGAATCAAAATTAGGAATTTGACTCTGATCGCGTTCTGGAATGTATAAATAATAAAGCCGCGGCTCAAGTGTTTGGGTAAGCGACTGGCCAAACCATTGCAAAGGGCGCTCGAATGTCATGCCACTATCGATGCTGGCAATAGGCACTGTCCGGGTGATGCTATCTGGCACGCCCGGCGCCTGTTTTTTCAAGCTGTATTTCGTTGAATGCACCCCCACTTTCGGGGTGACAAAAAAAGCTGCCGTCTGCAATGGCCATGACAACTGCGGATAGAGCGTGAACCGCTTACCTTCGGTTAACGTGGGGTGCTGAAAATTAACGTGCTCGCCAGTAAAAGAGAACTCTGTGCCTAGCGGTAAATCACTGCGGTTTGCTATCGCATTAATCTGCGGTAGCCGCTTGTAGGGAGTTACCACTGGTGGCAAGCCCGGGTCTTGCAATGTTTGATAACTCTGCGCTAACGCACTGACTGACCACCAGCTGCCGCCATAGCTCAAACTACCTTGCCGCAGCAAATTGGTTTGCGCAATGATGGCTGAGTTACTGCCAAAATCACTAAAATAAGTACCATCTGACGCATAGTTCAGGTCAATCGCACCATTGATTCCATAACCAAAGTTCTGTGTATGCCTATAGGAATAGGCACTTCGCTGCCGCTCTTCCAGACGATCATTCGGCAACAATTGACCGTTAAAAATACCGGCGTAGTCTGGCTGCAAGTAGCGGAACTCGCCATTCCATAATACCCCTCGTTTGGTAATAATACGCGGCGCAATTGTCGCATCCATATTTGGCGCGATATTCCAATACAGGGGTTGCGTAAACTCAAAACCACCACGCGATGTTGATCCCAGGGTAGGCGTCAGCAAGCCACTTTTGCGCTCATTATTCAACGAAAAACTCATCCAGGGCGAATACAAAATAGGCACGCCCTTGAAGTAAATCGCGGCATTGCTGGCCACACCCACTTGATCAACATAATCAAGGCGCAAGTTAGCTGTCTTGGCAAACCAGTCTGCTGATTCCCCTGCCGCAGGGGTGCAGGTGCTATAGGTTGCGTCCGTCAAGCGGTATTTCCCCTTGCCCTCAAAGTCGATGCGCGATGCAACACCTTGCCCGGTTGTCAGCTCTCCTGCAGGGATTTCACCTATTGTCCATAACACAGGCGACGAGTCTGCTTGAGGTTGCCGAATTTGATATTCCGGTTGTTCAAAAAAACCGGTGTTTTCACTCAAATTCATGCGCATCTTCGGACCACGAACATGCGTTCCTTCATTAACAAGGTCGACATTCCCCTCGGCCTCCACTTCATCAGTCGTTTGCCAGTGCGTGAGCTTGTCGCTCTTGAGTACCGTGCCCTGGCGCCGAAGGTCTACATCACCTTGCGCGACCACTTGCACATCGGTTTGCCCGGTCATGTTATTTGCGGTAATAAATGTGGGCAGCTGCTCATCGGGCTGGGAAATATAAGGAAGTAATTGAGCAGAGGATTTCAACTTTGGCCCAGGTAAAACACCCGCTGCCATGTGTGCAGAATAGGTTGGCGCAATACCAGGCTGCACAGCCACTTCAGGTGGGGTTTGCAATGTCATAGCAGGCGCAGCCAAACGCACATCTTGACCCTCGCCTAACAAAGCAGGATCAACCCGCAGTGCAGGCAATGTGCTGACACGCGGCGCGGCAACCGTCGCGGCCGAAACCACTTTCGGTTGTGACGGCGCAATAACCGCCATAGCAGCAACAGGTACCTTACTTGCTGCTTTTTTACCAAGCGGACGACTTATCCTTGACCGTGGCATGCCGACCCTTGCCCTGGGTGCTGATTCGCCCATACTTGCCACATCCGTAGCGAATACAGGGGGCGTCCCCTGCGGCTCCGCAGCAGATCCAGCTTGTATTGCTAACGGCGCAGAGTCTGTGCTTGCAGCATAACGCGTTGCATTGCCATTCCCCAGCAAAGCAGGATCCACACGCAGTGCGGGTAAAGTTTTGACCGCTGTTCTCGCAGGCTCAACTGTCAAAGCAACGGCGGCAGGCGCAGCTACTGCTTTAGGACGCGCACTTGTCGCCGCACGAGGCAATACAGCAGGAGTTGTTGCAGAACCTTCCAAAGGAGTAACGGGAGTAACAGGCGCTGTTTGCTGCGTCACAACTACCCTCTCGTTGGGCGGCTGCACTGGTGTAGATGCTGCCTGGCTGGCTTTCGCTAATTCACTTGTCGCATCAGCCACTGCCGCATTTGCTGTCGGCACCGATTCGCCTGCTGCAGAAGCAACAGGCGCAACTTTCGCCGGAATATCACCCAAAAGCGCTGGATCAACAGCCAGATCAGGCATTGCATCAGCGGCCGGGGCTGCTGTCACTGCGCCGCATAGGCTGGCAATTCCGATCAAGAGAGAATCGAAATATCGCCGATGAGAAAAGTTGCAGATACGCAAATGCATGCCGTCGTATTTATCTTGTTTATCAATAAGTAGGGCAAACGGTCAACATAAGCGTAAAGCTCACCGATGCTAGAATTTCGAATTCTAACACCGCCCCCTTGGTTAAGCCTTTGCCACAGGTATTTGCCTCCCTTTCGTATTTGCCTCCCTTTCAGCACGCATCCCCAAACAACACGATGCAACGTATTTGCCACCCTGTCCTGTTTCGGCTTTTGTTGCTTAACTTCTGTTTAACTTCTGTTTAACTCCTCCATCTTCACCACCTTCATTAACTATGAAACGACAGCAGCTCATCACAGCATGGCTTACACAGCGCTGGCCAGACCGAGCCTTTACGCTATCACCTGCCTCAGCGGACGCGAGCTTCAGGCGTTACTTTCGGGTGACTTGGGCGGACGGCAGCACGTTGATTGTCATGGACGCCCCACCCGAGCTTGAAGATTGCCGCCCCTGGCTGCACGTGCAACAGCTCTTTCACGCAACAGGTGCGCACGTACCCGAAGTGATAGCGCAAGACTTGGACCATGGTTTTTTACTGCTCTCTGACTTGGGCAATGCCACTTATCTGTCTGTGCTTAATCAAGATAACGCCGCCGCGCTGTATCAGGATGCGCTCGCCGCGCTGGTGCTCATCCAGCGGGCCAGCCGTCCTGGGGTTTTGCCAGAATATGACTACGCGCTCCTCAAAAAGGAACTGGATTTGTTCCCCGACTGGTATCTGGCGCAGCATCATCAAATCACGCTGACCGACGCGCAACGCGCAGAATTGGACACCGTATTCGAACGCCTTCTGGCGATGAATCTGGCCGAGCCAAAAGTGTTTGTGCACCGCGATTACCACTCGCGCAACTTGATGCATCTGGCGACTGGGGAAAACCTCGGCGCCAACCCCAGCGCCAACCCCGGCATCATTGATTTCCAGGACGCGGTTTATGGCCCGATGAGCTATGACGTCGTCTCGCTGTTAAAAGATGCCTACATCCAGTGGGATGAAGAAACCGCGCTCGACTATCTGGTGCGCTATTGGGATATGGCCAGACAAGCCGGGCTGCCAATTGCCGCCGATTTTGGCGAGTTCCACCGCCAGTATGAATGGATGGGTTTGCAGCGCCACTTGAAAGTGCTGGGCATTTTCGCCCGCCTGTATCACCGCGATGGCAAGGATGGCTACTTGAAAGACCTGCCGCTGGTCGAACACTACGTGCGCCAGACCTGCGAGCGCTACGCCGGATTCAAACCCATCCTCGCGCTGCTGGACCAGGCGCAAGGCCAGACCAAAGAAGCCGGCTACACCTTTTGATGAAAGCCATGATCCTCGCCGCCGGGCGGGGCGAGCGCATGCGCCCCCTGACCGACACCTGCCCCAAGCCCTTGCTGCACGTCGGCGGCCAACCGCTCATCGCATGGCATTTGCAGCGGCTGGCGATGGCCGGGTTTCGTGACATCGTGATCAACCACGCCCACTTAGGCACACAAATTGAAGCGGCCTTGGGCGACGGGGCCGCATGGCGGCTCAAGATTCGCTACTCGCCCGAGCCTGCCGGCGCGCTGGAAACGGCGGGCGGGATTGCCAACGCACTGCCCTTATTGGGTGACGCGCCCTTTCTCGTCATCAACGGCGATATTTTTTGCGACTGGGATGTCGCCCGCGCCCAGGGCTTATTTGCCAACAATCTGGCAGAAAATGATCTTGCGCATTTGGTGCTGGTGGACAATCCCGCACACCACCCACAAGGTGACTTTGTACTGACTGGCAGCCGAATTTTGCCCGACGGTACAGATCATCGCGCGGATAATCGGTTTACTTTCTCAGGCATAGGCGTGTATCGCCCGGCGTTGTTTAGCACCATTCCGCGCGGTCAGCCTGCCAAACTCGCGCCCCTGTTACGCGCCGCAGCCGCCGCTCATCGGGTATCCGGCGAACACCACCCTGGCCGCTGGACGGACGTTGGCACACCTCAACGACTGGCCGAGCTGGATGCTCAACTCAACGAGCATTCTGATACATAATTATCGACATGAATAACTCAATACCTCCCCAAAACGCTGCCTTCGCGCCGTATCACCAGCGCCGACTTTTCTTGATGCAGCGCATGCAAGCCGCAGGCGGCGGCATCGCCGTCATTCCCACAGCAACGGAAATGGCGCGCAACCGCGACACCACGTTTCCCTTTCGCGCGGACAGCTATTTCCAATACCTCACCGGCTTTAACGAACCCGAAGCGGTTTTAGTGCTCATTTCGCCACCCACAAATTCCGCAACCCAGGCTCCGCAAAGCATATTGTTTTGCCGCGAAAAAAATCTTGAACGCGAAATCTGGGATGGCTTCCGTTATGGGCCCGACGCGGCCAAGGAAAACTTTGCCTTTGATGCCGCCTATCCCATCACTGCATTCGATCAACAGTTCGCCGAGCAACTGGCCGACCAACCCGCGCTGTGGTATTCGCTGGGCCACGATGCTGCATGGGATGCACGCCTCACCGCTGCGCTCAATACCGTGCGCAGCCAAAGTCGCAGCGGCAAGCGCGCACCGGCCGAAATGCGCGATGTACGCGCAACGCTCGATGCCATGCGCCTGATCAAGGACGAACATGAGCTCGCCACCATGCGCCGCGCGGGCGAGATTGCCGCCCAAGCGCATTGCCGCGCCATGCGCTTTACCCGGCCAGGGCAATATGAATATGAAGTGGAAGCCGAGCTCCTGCACACCTTCCGCCGCAACGGCTGCGAAGCGCCCGCCTACACGTCGATTGTGGCCGGCGGAGCGAACGCCTGCGTACTGCATTACGTCAGCAACGACCAGCGTTTGAACGACGGTGATTTATTGCTGATTGATGCCGCAGGGGAACTCAATGGTTATGCTGCTGACATCACCCGCACCTTTCCCGTCAATGGCCGCTTTTCCCCCGCGCAAACGGCCATTTACCAGTTGGTGCTGGATGCCCAGCTGGCGGCCATTGCCGCCGTCAAACCCGGAGTGAGCTTTCTAGCCCCCCACGAGGCGGCTTTGCATGTACTGGTACAAGGCCTGCTCGACTTGAAGCTCTTGACCGGCACACTGACTGAAGTGCTGGCCAGCGAAAGTTACAAAAAATTTTTCATGCACCGCACCAGCCACTGGCTGGGCAAGGACGTGCATGACGCGGGCGAATACCGGCAGGGCGAAGCATGGACCACACTGCAACCCGGCATGGTCTTGACCATCGAGCCCGGCTGTTACATCCGCCCGGACAAGGACGTGCCCGAAGCCTTCTGGAACATCGGCGTGCGCATTGAAGACGATGCGGTGGTAACCACAGCGGGCTGCGAGATCATCACCGCTGGCGTGCCCAAAACCATCGCCGACATTGAAGCCTTGATGCACAAAAATTGATCCGCAAATACCGAAGCACCACGATAACTGAACTGTGACCACTCACATGATTTCCGGTCAAGCCAGCCAAAATAATCACAACCCAAAAGTTGCAGTGATCGGCGGCGGCCCGACCGGCATGGCGCTGGCCCTGGCGCTACACGCGCACGGCATTGCCGCCGAGATTTTTGAAGCACGCACGCGTCAAGAGGTAGCACAAGACACGCGCGTGCTGGCGCTCTCTGACGGCTCACGGCAAATCCTTGAATGGTTAAACGCCTGGCCATCATCTGCGGCCACGGCGATTGGCCGTATCCACATATCCCACCAGGGCGGTCTGGGGCGCACGCTGTTGCATGCCAGCGAGTTGAAAGTACCCGCCCTGGGCTATGTCTTGCCAGCCAGCGATTTGATCAACACGCTGAATGCCGCCGTTAGCGCAGCGGGCATTGCCTATGTTGAGCAAACGTTTTTTTCCCGCGATGCACACCCCGACAATCGTTCCGGAATAGTCGGCGCTCGCAAGACGGCGTTAGAGGAAAGCACCACGCCTCATCAGCCTTACGCGCTCACCGCCTGGGCCGAAGGTGCTGTGAAAACTGCGGACACCGACACATCTGCGGGCCTACCGATCAGCGCACTGCAAACACATGCCAAAACCCAGCCTGAAATAAAGACATACGATTACGCGCAACACGCCATCATCTGCCAGGTACACACCGTAGCGCCACACCACCACATGGCGTGGGAGCGATTTACCGAGCAAGGCCCGGTGGCTTTGTTGCCATTAGGCATCCCCTCAGGCAAAGCTTACGCCGTGGTGCTCACTTGCCCTGCTGCGGACGCTGCACACATTGCCGCACTGCCGGAGGCCGAGTTTCTGGCTTTGCTGCAAGCGCGCTTTGGCACGCGCCACCGCTTTGTATCCGCCACGCCTCGCGACAGTTTCAGTTTGGGGCTGCGCTATCGCCAAACCACCGTCGGCGAGCGCCAGGTGTGGCTGGGCAATGCGGCACAAACACTGCACCCTGTCGCCGGGCAAGGGTTTAATTTGGCGCTGCGTGACGTATGGGCGCTGGCGCGCACGCTCCAGCACGCCGCAGACCCCGGCAATGCGGAATGTCTTTCGGCGTATGCCAAACAGCGCGCGCTCGACCGGCGTGGCGCCATGGGTTTTACGCATGGCTTGATCAACCTGTTTTCGTCCAATTTGCCTCTCGTTCAACACGCCCGTGGCGCAGGACTCTTGGCGCTGGATTTGCTCCCGGGACTCAAGCAATTTGTCGCCCGCCGCATGATGTATGGCGCGCGCGCCTGGTGAATCCACTCACCTGATTTGACGCGATTGTCTTACACGATTGACTGAATATTTTTGTCCTGTTCAACTTTTGATCTGTTCAATTTTTAACCACTTTGCGATAGAATCGCGCTCCCCTTCAAGCAACGCATCGTTGCTTTTTTCCCCTGCCTGCAACGTCACTCAAAACCCCCTTGCCATGGATTTCCTCGGTTTTCATCTGAGCAACAATCTGTTTGTCGCCCCCATGGCCGGCGTGACGGACAGGCCGTTTCGCCAGCTGTGCAAGCAGCTCGGCGCGGGGTTTGCGGTGTCGGAAATGGTGACCTCCAACTCGCTGTTGTATGGCAGCGCAAAAACCCTGCGCCGCGCAAACCACACCGGCGAGGTAAACCCCATCTCGGTGCAGATTGCCGGTGCAGACCCGGCCATGATGGCCGAAGCCGCCAAATACAACGTGGATCATGGCGCGCAAATTATCGACATCAACATGGGCTGCCCGGCGAAAAAAGTGTGCAATGTCATGGCGGGATCCGCCCTCATGCAAAACGAAATGCTGGTCGCCAAAATCCTTGAAGCCGTGGTCGCGGCCGTACCTGATACACCCGTCACGTTAAAGTTTCGCACCGGCTGGAATCGCGAGAACAAAAACGCCCCCGCCATTGCCAAAATTGCAGAACAATCCGGCATACGCGCGGTGGCTATTCATGGCCGTACAAGGGCGGACCAGTACATGGGCGAGGCCGAATACGACACCATTGCCCTGGTCAAATCGCGGGTCAGCATTCCGGTGATTGCCAATGGCG
>DIUK01000093.1:2509-17504 GCA_002422995.1 Rhodocyclaceae bacterium UBA6160 | reverse complement strand
CCGTTTGGAAGAAAGGCTGGAAGGACGTCAGGTAGACCTTGTTTTATCGGATATGGCCCCCAATATGTCAGGTATAGAGTTAGTCGACCAAACGCGCGTGATGTTGTTAGCAGAGCTCTCGCTTGAGTTTTGCGAGAAAAACTTGAAACCTGACGGCGCGATGCTGGTCAAAGTATTTCAAGGCTTGGGTTACATGGAGTTGCGTGCTGCCGTTTTGAAAATGTTTAAAACAGTGCAAGTGAGAAAGCCTGCTGCTTCGCGGGGCAGGAGTGCAGAGAATTTTTTGTTGGCACAGGGAAAGCGATAAGCAGGAAAGCGATAAGCAATTTTTGCCAGAATTTGGTTTGTTCTGGTTTGCGCATTATGGTCTGCAGCAATAGAATGGGCTGACTGCATAGCCTGTAGAAAGAAGAGTTAACGTGAATAATATGCTAAAGAATGTCATGATCTGGTTGGTTGTAGGCGTCGTTTTGATGACGGTGTTCAATCAGTTCGGCTCGCACCAATCAGCGCAAAATACGCTGGAATACTCCCAGTTTCTGGATGAAGTCAAACAAGGGAATATCACTAAGGTGGTGATCCAAGGCCGCACGCTGGAAGCCACGACCACCGATGGCAAGCGGGTCATTTCCTATGCCCCGCAAGACTTGTGGATGGTTTCTGATCTTTTGAAGAACAATGTGGCGGTAGTAGCCAAGCCCGATGAAGAGCAGTCTTTCCTGATGAGTATTCTGGTGTCCTGGTTCCCTATGCTGCTCTTGATCGGGGTGTGGATTTACTTCATGCGTCAGATGCAGGGCGGAGGCAAAGGTGGCGCGCTCTCGTTTGGCAAAAGCAAGGCGCGGTTGCTGGATGAGTCCACCAATGTGATTACCTTTGTTGATGTCGCGGGTTGCGATGAGGCCAAGGAAGAAGTTTCAGAGTTGGTCGACTTTTTGCGCGACCCAACCAAATTTCAAAAACTCGGCGGGCGCATTCCACGCGGGGTGTTGCTGGTGGGCAGCCCTGGTACGGGTAAGACCCTCTTGGCCAAAGCCATTGCCGGCGAAGCCAAAGTGCCGTTCTTTTCGATTTCCGGCTCTGATTTTGTCGAAATGTTCGTGGGTGTTGGTGCATCACGTGTGCGCGACATGTTTGAACAAGCCAAAAAAGCCGCGCCTTGCATCATTTTTATTGATGAAATTGACGCCGTAGGCCGTCAGCGCGGGGCAGGTTTGGGTGGCGGAAACGATGAGCGCGAGCAAACTTTGAATCAGTTACTGGTTGAAATGGATGGTTTTGAAGGTGCGTCAGGTGTCATCGTCATTGCTGCTACCAACCGTCCGGACGTGCTGGATCCTGCGTTGTTGCGTCCAGGTCGTTTTGATCGTCAAGTCGTTGTGCCCTTGCCTGACATTCGTGGCCGGGAGCAAATTATCAAGGTGCATATGCGTAAAGTGCCGGCAGCACCCGATGTGGATGCCTCTGTCTTGGCGCGTGGCTGTCCGGGTTTTTCAGGCGCTGATTTGGCCAATCTGGTCAATGAAGCCGCTTTGTTTGCTGCGCGAGGTAACAAGCGTTTCGTTGATATGGAAGACTTTGAACGAGCCAAGGACAAGATCATGATGGGTGCTGAGCGCCGCTCCATGATCATGCAGGAAGAAGAGCGCAGGAATACCGCTTACCATGAGTCAGGCCATGCGGTGGTAGCCATGTTGCTGCCCAAAACCGATCCCGTGCATAAGGTTAGCATCATGCCTCGCGGACGTGCCTTGGGGATCACTATGCAGTTACCGGAAGAAGATCGTTTCAGCCAGGATAAAGTGCGCTTGTTGTGCACTGTAGCGGTGTTGTTTGGTGGTCGCATTGCTGAAGAGTTGTTTATGAATCAAATGACCACTGGGGCTTCAAACGATTTTCAGCGTGCGACAGATTTAGCGCGTCGCATGGTGACACAGTGGGGTATGTCGGATGCGCTCGGTACGATGGTCTATGGTGAAGAAGAGGGCGAAGTGTTTCTTGGCCGCTCGGTGACTACGCATAAAAATATGTCTGAAGCCACGATGCAGACAGTGGATAAGGAAATTCGTCGGATTCTGGACGAGCAATATGCTCTGGCGCGCCGTTTGCTGGAAGAAAATCGCGACAAGGTAGAGGCCATGACTGCAGCACTGCTGGAGTGGGAAACGATTGATGCTGACCAGGTTAAAGACATCATGGCTGGCAAACCGCCGCGCGCGCCCAAATTGGCCTCGTCTCCACCTGCGCCTAAGTCTGACGATGGTGGTGCGGCGAGCGAAGCTGCTACAACGACAGCGCCTGCTTGATGCTGCGAACTGTGGTTGCAGTAACCAGTAACCAGTGGGCATAGCGTGCGGCTTTGGTTGCTCTGACTCAAGATCGCTTGTCTGTCATGCGCTTAGTCATCGCTGGTACGCTGGCCTAGGTTTTAGCGGGAGCAATGACTGCTGTCACAGGTGTCAATAATGCGTAAGTTTCAATGCGGTCGTTATATGCTGGATTTATCGCGGCCGCGCATCATGGGCATTGTTAATCTCACGGATGATTCCTTTTCCGGCGATGGCTGGCAAGGCCAGACCGAAGCCGCGATTGCCCATGGCTTGCAGCTACGAGATGAGGGTGCGGACATGTTGGATTTAGGTGCTGAATCCTCCCGCCCTGGTGCTGTCCCCGTGTCTGCTCAGCAAGAAATTGACCGCCTTTTGCCTGTGCTACAGGGCTTGGCGACTTGTGGTGTGCCATTGTCGGTGGATACCACCAAACCTGAAGTTATGCGCATGGTATTAGCTCATGGTGCTGACATGATCAATGATATTCAGGCGCTCTGTGCGCCCGGTGCGCTTGAGTTGCTCGCCGAGAGCACTGCGGGTATCTGCTTGATGCACAAGCAGGGTTCGCCACAAACCATGCAGCAAAATCCGCACTACAACGATGTGGTGAAAGATGTCACTAATTTTTTGGCTGAACGAGTAAGCACCATGCAGGCGGCAGGGATATCGCTTGCTCGCGTGTGTATTGATCCAGGCTTTGGCTTTGGTAAAACACCGGAACATAACTTGCGTTTATTGCAGCATTTGGATCAGTTGAGCGTGCTAAGAATACCCTTGTTGGTTGGCTTGTCGCGCAAGTCAGTCCTCGGCGTAGTGACGGGTCGCGAGCCCAAAGAACGTGTTGCGGCTGGCATTGCGGCACATGTGTTGGCGATGGTTAAAGGCGCACGCATATTGCGCGTGCATGATGTGGCGGCCACACGAGATGCGGTGGCGATTTATAACGCAGTGGAGACCGTTTGATGACTAGACGTTATTTTGGTACTGATGGTGTACGTGGACGCGTGGGCGAAGAACCGATTACGCCCGAATTTATTATGCGTTTGGGCTATGCTGCCGGCGTGGTTTTAGCGGCGAAGGATAATCATGCCGTTGAACACCCTGCGGTGCTGATTGGCAAAGACACGCGTATTTCCGGCTATATGCTGGAAGCTGCTTTGGAGGCCGGATTTGCGGCTGCTGGTGTGGATGTGATGCTGTGCGGTCCTATGCCAACGCCTGCGGTCGCTTATCTCACACGGGCTTTGCGCTTGCAGGCGGGTGTGGTGATTTCAGCTTCCCACAATCCTTATGATGATAACGGCATCAAGTTTTTTTCAGCACAAGGCACCAAGTTGCCTGATGCAGTTGAATTAGCTATCGAGGCACAGTTGGAGCAACCCATGGCGTGTATGCCTTCTGCTCGCCTGGGTAAAGCACGACGTATCGACGATGCGGCAGGCCGCTATATTGAGTTTTGCAAGAGCACTTTCCCGAATGAGCTGGATTTGCGCGGTCTGAAATTAGTGGTTGATAGTGCCCATGGTGCAGCCTATCAAGTGGCAGCAAAAGTATTTCATGAGTTGGGTGCGGAAATAGTCGGCGTTGGTGATACGCCGAATGGCTTGAATATCAACGATAAAGTAGGAGCAACTGCGCCGCAAACCATGCGTGATACGGTACTTGCCACTCATGCCGATGCTGGTATTGCGCTTGATGGCGATGGTGACCGGTTGGTGATGGTGGATGCTGCAGGTGGGGTTTACGATGGCGACCGTTTACTCTATGTCATCGCACGCCATCTTTCACGCACTACGAAAGTGACGGGTGTTGCCGGCACCTTGATGAGCAATCTGGGCTTTGAGCATGCACTAGCGAGGCTTAAAATCCCGTTGGGTCGCGCCAAAGTTGGCGACCGTTATGTGCTGGAAATGATGCAGGCGAATGACTGGGTGTTAGGTGGCGAGAATTCTGGTCATGTGATTTGTCTTGACCGGCATACCACAGGTGACGGCATTATCGCCGCCTTGCAGGTGTTGGCTGCGTTGCGGGCGGGCAAGGAAACCCTGCAAACGGCTTGTGCGGATCTGGTTTTGTATCCGCAAAAACTCATCAATGTGCGTTTGGTGGCCGGTTTTGACTGGACAAAAAGCGCAGACATTTTGGCCGCCATGGCAACCGCTGAGACAGTATTAGCAGGCAATGGTCGCGTTTTGCTGCGGCCATCAGGTACTGAGCCGCTGTTACGGGTGATGGTTGAGGGGCGTGATGAGGCGGTGGTGGTGCAACAAGCAGAGTACATTGCCAGTGTGGTGAAGCGTGTGATAGAGCAACATGGCAGCGTTGTGAGTCCTGGGTAAGATGTATTTCCTGCTTTCTCAGGCTGCAGAACCATTGTTTCACCAAAATAAATAATGCCCGCTTTATTGGGGTAATGTGATTTGCCTGGAACTAGTCAGGGCTAAGAAATTTATTTTCAACGGATTGACCTATTGGCGCTGATATCTGCGGTGTGGCTGTAAATGCGCTGGTTTCTGCCACGGG
The DNA here is from genome assembly GCA_002422995.1 of Rhodocyclaceae bacterium UBA6160. Lineage (GTDB taxonomy): Bacteria > Pseudomonadota > Gammaproteobacteria > Burkholderiales > Rhodocyclaceae > Rugosibacter. The sequence continues at coordinate 12,651 of DIUK01000093.1, read as the reverse complement.
ATTGTTCGCGGCGTTAAAAGTATCTTTCACTGTGGATCCATTGTGAATAAGCTCCATGCGCCCGTCCATGTGTTCGACAATCGCTGTGCAGCTATCGACCCAATCGCCGCAGTTGATGTAAGTCAGGCCATTAACTTTCTTGATGGCTGCACTATGTATGTGGCCGCAGATCACGCCGTCCAGCCGCCGGTCGCGCACGGCGTGCATGACGGCATCTTCAAAATCAAAAATAAAAGACACCGCGCGTTTCACACGGCGCTTGGCGTAGCCTGCTAGCGACCAGTAATCAGCAATGCCAAATGTGCGCCGTATCCACGCAACCCAGACATTGACGCGTACCAGAAAGTTGTAGCCGACATCGCCTAACACGGCCAACCAGCGATGATGGCGTGTGACTTGATCAAAGTCATCGCCATGAATGATCAGGTAACGCCGGCCATCAGCGGTAACATGGATGTGTTCTTTGGCAATCAGGATGTCACCAAAGGTGACGTTGTGATATTCACGCAGGGCTTCGTCGTGATTGCCGGGAATGAGGACGACTTTCTCGCCATGCCGCGCCCGGCGCAGAATTTTTTGCACCACAGTGTTTTGCGCTGGCGTCCAGTGAATACTGCGTTTCATCGCCCAGAAGTCAATAATGTCACCGACTAGAAAAAGTTGCTCGGCTTCGTGTTCGCGTAAAAATTCGAGGAGCCGTTCGGCTTGGCAGCCACGTGTGCCGAGGTGAATGTCGGAGAGGAAAATTGTGCGGACTTTGACCATATTAGTCAGGTGCAAATCGAAAAATCATGTCATTTCGTTGTTGCCGGTCGTGCGATTTGACTGTGCGGTGAAATACATCAGCCATCTGCCCGCTGATATGCCCCCAGTCAAGATGGCGTACGCTGGTGTGGGCACGTTCGCGCAAAGTAGCGAGTATTGCCGGGTTGCGCGCCAGTTCCAGCGCAGCGGCGATAAACGCATTTTCGTGATTGCTGGGAACAACGCGACCATTGTCGCCGTCACGGATCAATTCATTGGCTGCTGCACAGTCATAGGCGACAACGCCCAAGCCACTGGCCAGGGCTTCGAGTGTGACATTGCCGAAGGTTTCAGTCAGGCTGGGAAACAGGAACAAGTCGGCGGAGGCGTAATGCGCGGCTAGATCATCACCGCGTCGCATGCCGGCAAAAATATACGTGGCGTCGCTGCGCTGGAGCTGTGTGCGCATTGGACCGTCACCTACAAAGAGCAGGCGCGCGGTTGGATGCAGCTTACGGATAGCAGCGAAAGCTTGGGTTACCAAAGGCAAATTTTTCTCTGCGGCGAGGCGGCCGACATAGGTGACGACGAGTTGTTCTTCACCAACGCCCCATTCTTTGCGCAATGCCATGCTGCGGCGATGTGGGTTGAATAATGCAGTATCTATACCGCGCGATATCACGCGTACGGAACGAAAGCCTGCGTTTGTGAGTTCGCGCGCGACAGCAAAAGTCGGCGCTAGCGTGACGGCGCTTTTGTTATGAAAACGCCGTAAATGCATGGTAACCAGGCCTTCTAGCCAGCTGAGTCCGTAATGGCGGCTGTAGGCATGGAAGTTGGTGTGAAATTCAGAAACAACCGGGATGTTTAGCTGGCGTGCGGCTGCTATGGCGGAAGCTCCTAGCGGTCCCTCGGTCGCTATCTGGATAATATCCGGACGATCTTTTCCCCAAGCGGTTATGAGCCGCGATTTGGCAGGTAGGCCAAATCGCAAGCCACGGTAGCCGGGAATGGGACAGCCAACTACAAGTAGTTCGTGCAAGCTACTTTCTGTGGCGGGTAAATCATCGGCATGCTGGCGTGGGCGCACAAGCGTGAAGCGATGCCCAAGATGGCGCAGCCCGTCTGTCATGCGGCCGAGGGTCATGGCTACACCGTTAATTTCAGGTCGCCAAGTTTCAGTAACTAAGGCGATATGCAGTCGCGGCATAGGATTTAGCGCGGGCTGCTTTGCTATGGGTGTTAAATCAGTTTTAGATTTAGTCATGGTGCATAGTCTGTCAAGCGACTATGGCAGAACTATGACAAGAAGGTGATGGTTAGATGACGGCTGTCTGTTTAAGTAGGGCAGGGTGTTGAAGAATTGCTTAAATTAGTCAATGAGCACGAGCAGCCAAATAATGGCGACATTGATTAACGAAATAAGCACCGCAGCGCTGCCAATATCTTTGGCTCGCTTGGCCAGGCGATGATGATCCAGCGAAATGCGATCGACGGTGGCTTCTACTGCTGAATTGAGCAACTCAACAATCAAGACTAGCAAGACACTGCCTATCATCAAGGCGCGGCCGATATTCGTTGCAGGCAGCAGGAAGGTTAGCGGAATCAACAAAATCGCTAGATGTACTTCCTGTCGAAATGCATCTTCGTGGCGGTAAGCGGCTTTTAAGCCGGCAAGCGAGTAGTGCATAGCATTCCAAAGGCGTACCAAGCCGGTACGTCCCTTAAAGGGGCTTTCTTCCATGATCAGGTTCTTGTAGTAGGTGAATCTCGAACGAAGAGAAACGTTATCAGCGCGAGTGATAGGTAAGACTAACAGCGCATCCCGTTATTTTCTTGCCAGCGAATGATACAAGTTCGCTAGTTGTGCTGCTTGGCTTGCTGCATCCCATTCGCGTGCAAAGGCGATGCCTTCCTGGCTCAAGGTTGCCATACGTTCTGGTTGATCAAGAAGCGCCACTAGTTGATGCGCGAAAGTATTCGGTGCATCAATTGCCGATACAGCACCGCGTTGCGGGTTGATAATTTCTGCCGCGCCCAGCGCTGGCAGTGCCAAGACGGGTACGCCTACCGCCAGTGCTTCGAGTAATACCAAGCCTTGTGTTTCAGTACGTGAAGCAAAGGTGAATACATCTGCTGCTGCATAGCAATCTTTAAGACCGGTTTCACGCGGCAGATAACCGACAAAGCGCACATGGTCGTTGAGATTTAGTTGCCGTGCTTTGCGTTGCAGGCTTTCTAGCGCGGGGCCCTCGCCAGCAATGACGAGTAAAAGGTCAGGACGTTGTGTGCGAGCGTGATGAATGACGTCAAGCAAAAAGCCGATATTTTTTTCGAATGCGGCTCGACCAACAAACAAGGCAATTTTTCGTTCTGGCGCAATGTTGTATTCCGCACGAAAGCGTTGGCCATCACCGCGTATGAACTGGTATTCGGGCAGACCGGTAGGAATAATGTGCATAGGTGTGGTTACGCCATACTCGCGTAGCGTGTTGGCCATGGGGCGCGAGGGCACAACGATGGCATCGAGCGCATTGCACTGGCGGCGGGCTGTGCGCCGTGCCAAACCGCGTAGGGCGCGCTTTGGTACGATAGGCAAATAATGAAACAAGTATTCCTCGAAATGCGTGTGGTACGTCGCTATGATCGGCACCCTGCGCTGCTTGGCGATCTTGATGCCTGCGTAATGCGCGGCAAAGGGCGTTTGTACATGAACGAGCGAAATGTCGGCGCTGGCAATACGGCGTGAAAGTTCATTGACACCCGCGCGCGTCATCAGCCGATCTTCTGGATCAAGCGGGACTGGCCTTGAGGCAATGCGCAGCACTTTATGAGGTGTTTCCAAATGGGCATGATTGCCCGGGTACTCCGGGGCTGCTACCGTGAGCTTCACGCCATGTGCGTGCAGCGCGTGGCTAAAAGTGTGCATGGAGGTGGACACCCCGTTGATACGCGGGAAGTAAACATCACTCAACATTAAAATGTGCATAAATTGGTGTGTTTAATGTGTCCAGCCATTAAGATTCTGCGCAAGAAATTTTTGCTTCACGCTATTTTTTCAACAAAATGGCGCTGATAGCGCGAATCCAGTCGCTCCATGGGTAACATGAGCAACAGATCCGCTGTATTGAAGTCCGGATCCCAGGCCGGTTCGCCGCATACGCGGCCGCCAGCACGAAGATAGCCTTTTAATAATGGTGGCACCAATGCTGGCTGGCCATTTGCCAGGTGTTCAAACGGCAGTGGATAGCGTGGGAAAACACGATATTCCAGTGGTGCTTGCTGGTCGCTGGTGAGTTTTTGATAAATGTTGGCCGCATTGTGGCCACCATCAGCCATGCTGATCGAAGCGCAGCCGATTAAATAGTGGTAGTTGCGGGTAATCATGTATTCGGCCAGCCCTGACCAAAGTAGCGCAATCACTGCGCCACTACGATAATCGATATGAATGCAGGAGCGGCCAATCTCAACCATGCGTGGCCGTAAATGCTGAAGTCTGGTGAGTGAAAACTCGTTTTCAGCGTAATAGCTGCCAACGCGTTTGGCGGCTTCGGGCGAGAGGATGCGGTAAGTACCTACCACCTTGCCGGTATTTTCGTCGCGCACCAATAAGTGGTCGCAATAGGCGTCATACAAATCAGTATCATGCTCGGGAATGCGTGTTGACAGGCGGGCGCCCATTTCTTCACCAAAAATCTTGTAGCGCAAGCGTTGCGCCTCGCGTATTTCGTTTTCATCTTGTGCCAGACTCAAGCGCAGGTTGGGGCGAGTACGCGGTTCGCGCGATATTGTCGGGACCAGGGGAGATAAGACGGATAGGTTTTCAGTACTCATGGGTTTCTCCGTTAGATTGAATGCAAGCTGAATGTCTGTGCATTCTGAAAAACCCTTGTTACTCATTAATTGCTTTTATGTTGCAGAAAGATTAAATGTCTTTTCCAATAGGATTTTGCTGAGTGTGTAATATTTTCATCTGACTGTAATAATTCAACCTTAGACTTCGTGTCGTTGTTCTGTTTTCCGCGTGGTTTATTTTCACTATTAAGGAGTCAAAGGTTATGAGAAAGTTGAAACTTGTTGTACCTGCTGTGTTAGCGCTGTCTTCTGCATTTACTGCCAGCGTTGCATTTGCCGATACCTTGGTCAAAATTGATGGCTCGTCGACGGTTTATCCGATCACAGAGGCGGTGGCAGAAGAGTTTCAGCTTGCCAAGAAAAATGCCATTAAAGTGACTGTGGGCATTTCTGGTACAGGCGGGGGCTTCAAGAAGCTTTGTCGTGGTGAAGTCGATATTGCAAACGCATCACGCCCGATTCTGGCCAAGGAAATGGAAGCGTGTAAAGCTGCAGGAATTAAATATATCGAGTTGCCCGTTGCTTACGATGCGATGACCGTGGTGATCAATCTTAAAAACAAGTTTATCAAGCAGCTGACAGTGGCTGAATTGAAGAAGATGTGGGAACCTGCCGCGCAGGGCACGGTGACAAAATGGAATCAGGTTAACCCAGCTTGGCCGGATCAGCCAATCAAGCTATTTGGCCCTGGTGCGGATTCGGGTACCTTTGATTACTTCACAGAGGCTATTGTTGGTAAAGCTAAATCTTCACGCGGAGATTTCACAGCATCGGAAGATGATAATGTCCTTGTGCAAGGAGTTTCTCGTGACGTTGGTGCCTTGGGTTACTTTGGTATGGCGTACTACATTGAAAACAAAGATAAGCTAAAAGCCGTTCCCATTGCTATGGCGGAAGGTAAGCCTGCTGTTTTGCCTTCATTTGAGACAGTAGAAAATGGCACCTATCAGCCTTTATCTCGCCCTATCTTCATTTATGTGAGTGCAAAAGCTCTTGAAAAGCCTGAGGTTAAAGGGTTTGTTGAGTTTTATCTGAAAAATGCGGCTAAGTTGGTGAAGGAGGTGAAATATGTTCCTCTGCCAGCCAAGGCATATACCATTGCTCAACAGCATCTAACCAACAAGAAGCTGGGTACGGTATTTGGTGGCGAGTCTGAGGTTGGCTTGAAAATCGAAGATCTGCTCAAGCGCGAAGCTAAAGATTAAGCGCGGTTTTATCTATCTCGGTTGTCATGTGCTCTCTGATGAAAAAATCATCAGGGAGCTTTAAAAAGTGTTCTAGCTTCGCCTATTATTGGTGTTTTATTATTCCTCATGAGCAATACCTTGAGTTTGTCTGAACCTTCTGTTGCTGATTTGTCGGTAAGTGACCGATTGCGCAAAAAGGCGTCACGCCACATGAAAGAGCGCGTGATTGAGTCCTTGCTTTTTTTAGCGGCAGCCATGTCGGTGCTAACGACTATCGGCATTATTTATATTTTGGTCAAAGAGTCTTATGTTTTCTTTCAGATGGTGCCTCTGTCAGACTTTTTGTTCGATACCCAATGGACGCCATTATTTGATGATGCGCACTACGGCATTATGGTGCTGCTCTCCGGTACGATTACCAGCTCAGTTGTTGCGCTGCTCGTCGCTTTGCCTCTAGGTACGATTATTGCCATTTATTTGTCTGAATTTGCGGGTTTTAAAACGCGTGAGATAGCCAAGCCTTTTCTGGAGTTGCTCGGTGGGGTGCCAACGATTGTCTATGGTTACTTTGCATTGACTTTTGTGGCGCCGCTGCTGCAAAAAATTTACCCGGATTTACCAGGGTTTAGCTTGTTATCTGCCGGATTGGTGATGGGTATCATGATTATCCCTTACGTCAGCTCTCTGTCTGAAGATGCCATGCGAGCTGTTCCTATGTCGTTGCGCGAAGGCTCTTACGCCATGGGTGCTACACGTTTGCAAACGGCTTTGCGTGTTGTTATGCCAGCGGCAACCTCTGGTATTGCGTCTGCTTATATTCTCGGGATTTCCCGCGCGGTGGGTGAGACGATGATTCTTGCCGTAGCTGCAGGTATGCAGCCGAATCTGACATTTAATCCTTTGGAGTCGGGCGCAACGATTACGTCTTACATTGTGCAGGTGGCATTGGGTGACTTACCGCATGGCTCTATTGGCTATCAAACTATTTTTGCCGCAGGTTTGACCTTATTGCTCATTACTTTGGCATTTAATTTGCTGGGTTTTTGGTTGCGCAAGAAGTATCGCGAGGTGTATTGAGATGAATGAGTTGAAATCTGGTGTCTCTGAATCCATGGAGCTTGGCACGCTTCGTCGCATCATTGTCCGTGCTAAACGCTGGGATTTATTCTTTGTGGTACTTGGTATTTTGTCTTTAATGATTGGTGTCCTCACTTTTGCAGTACTCTTTGCCGATATGGCAAGTAAAGGTTTGCCTCGGTTGAATTGGGAGTTCTTTACTTCATTTCCATCACGCAGGGCGGCGAATGCAGGTATTTTGTCGGCTTGGGTGGGCACAATTTTAGTGATGTTAGTCACTGCTGTTGCGGCAATTCCTCTGGGTGTAGCGGCAGGTGTCTACTTGGAAGAGTACGCGCCTAAAAACTGGATCACGGATGTCATCGAAATTAACGTCAGCAATTTGGCAGGTGTACCATCCATTGTGTATGGTTTGCTGGCATTAGGCTTGTTTGTCTACCAGTTTGGTTTTGGTCAAAGTATTCTTTCTGCAGGGCTGACCTTGGCTCTATTGATTTTACCGGTGGTCATTGTGGCGACCCGCGAGGCGATTCGGTCAATACCGCAATCAGTGCGCGAAGGGTCTTATGCTTGTGGTGCAACAACATGGCAGACAGTACGAGATCATATTTTGCCGTATTCCAGCCCTGGTATTTTGACCGGCATTATTATTGGCATGGCACGGGCAATTGGCGAGACAGCACCCATTATTACGATTGGCGCTTTAACCTTTATTGCTTTTTTGCCACCGCAGCCTTACGTCGGTGATCCGCCTGCAGGACTGTTCGATTGGCTATTCGCGCCCTTTACTGTGATGCCCATCCAGATGTTTAACTGGACATCACGCCCTGAAGCGGCGTTTGCTGAAAATGCTGCCGCAGCCGGATTTGTGCTGGTTTTTATGACGCTACTCATGAACGGTTTGGCGATTTATCTGCGTTATCGCTTGCGTAAAAATATCAAATGGTGAGTTCGATGGAAAAAACAATGGATGCTAATGTTACACCTGTACCTGTCACGCCAACCCTCAAGGCGGATGTGCGTGATCTGGATTTTTATTATGGTTCATTTCACGCCCTTAAAAAAGTCACCATGCCAGTGTATGAGCGCAAAGCGACGGCCTTGATTGGGCCCTCTGGCTGCGGCAAGTCCACTCTGTTGCGCTGTTTTAATCGCATGCACGACCTTTATCCAGGCAATCGTTATGAGGGGGGTGGCATTGTGCTGCATCCTGATAATACCAATTTGCTAGCGCATGGCGTTGATCCGATCGAAGTGCGCATGCGAATTAGCATGGTGTTTCAAAAGCCGAATCCTTTTCCAAAGTCAATTTTCGAAAATGTCGCCTATAGCCTGCGCGTACGGGGCTTGCGCAACAAGTCAGAATTGGATGATCGCGTTGAGGCAGCATTAAAAGGCGCGGCACTCTGGAAGGAAGTGAGCGGTCGTTTGAGTGAGTTGGGTGCAAATTTGTCAGGCGGCCAGCAGCAGCGCTTGTGTATCGCACGTGCGCTGGCTTCTGATCCTGAATTGATCTTGTTTGATGAACCAACGTCGGCTTTGGATCCTATTGCTACGGCAAGCATTGAAGAGCTGATCACTGAGCTGAAAGAAAAAGTGACTATTTTGATAGTCACCCATAACATGCAACAGGCAGCACGTATTTCTGATTACACGGCGTATATGTATCTTGGAGAAATGATCGAATTTGGAATTACCGATCAATTGTTCATCAAGCCGCAAAAGAAACAGACAGAAGACTATATTACTGGTCGATTTGGCTAAGGCAATCGCCGTGAGCTAGAAAGACAATGACGCGGCCACGGTCATTTCAATGTAAATTTTGCTCAGTTATTTGAGCAATTGGCGAGGATGTAGTCGTGTTGATAGACCTTAATCAGCATTTCCGCCGTCTCGCCAGCGCCGACATTTCCCTGCTACGATTCTTAACCGGATAAAAGCGTCTGGCATTATCTGCAGTCGGGCTTTATAATCGCGCGTTGAACGTTCTGCAATAAAGCAGAATAAAAATACAGGTTTTCCTTATGCGGCAAAAGTTAGTTATTGGTAACTGGAAAATGCACGGCGGCTTAGCTGTCAATGCAGCGCTATTGAGTGCGATCCAGGCAGGTTTGCCTATCGCTAACAAGGCAGCTGTTGCTGTTTGTGTGCCTTATCCTTATTTATCGCAAACCCAGCAATTGTTAGAGAAGACGGTGTTAGCCTGGGGTGCGCAGGATATTTCGGAGCATGATCAAGGCGCGTGGACAGGTGAAGTCAGTGGTTCCATGCTGGCGGATTTTGGTAGCCGTTATGTGCTCGTAGGTCACTCTGAGCGGCGTTCTTTTTTCGCGGAAACAGATGCAGTAGTTGCCGCTAAATTTTTTGCTGCGCAGCGTGGAGGTCTGATCCCGGTGTTATGTGTGGGGGAGACGCTCGCTGAACGTGAAGCAGGAATTACGCAAACAGTGATTATGCGGCAGCTGGATGTTGTTTTAGCGCTCGTTGGCATTGCTTCATTTGCTAAAGCAGTTGTTGCTTACGAGCCTGTTTGGGCGATAGGTACGGGTAAAACAGCGACGCCTGAGCAAGCGCAAGCAGTGCATGTTGCAATTCGCGCCCGTTTTGCGCAAGAGGATGAAAATATAGCGTCTGGCTTGCAGATTCTTTATGGTGGTAGTGTCAAGCCCAGTAATGCGGTTGAGATATTTGCTCAACCGGATATTGATGGTGGACTGATTGGTGGTGCATCTTTAGTTGCTGCAGAGTTTTTGGCAATTTGTACTGCAGTGTGATTTTTAAGGGTTGAATAATATGAGTTTGATACAAACAGTCGTTTTAGTCATTCATGTCATCGCAGGTGTGGGTGTCATTGGCTTGGTTCTTTTGCAACATGGCAAGGGTGCTGATATGGGCGCAGCTTTTGGTGGGGGCGCCTCCGGCAGTTTGTTTGGTGCAACAGGCTCGGCGAACTTTTTATCCAGGATGACAGGCATACTTGCAGCTATTTTCTTTTGCACTAGTTTAGGTTTGGCTTATCTTGCGACATCGAAACCCAAAACCTCGGGTAGTGTGATGGAAGGGGTTGTGATAAAAGCAGCTCCCGCTACTCCTGCCAGCGCAGATAAAGCAACTCCATCTGGACAGCCTATTCAAGCTCAGCCTGTAGCACCAGCTTCCAAAGTCAGCGATATTCCTCAATAACGTTACTTTGCTTGCGAAAAATAGCGCGCTGACTTTGGATATTTTTTCTTGACTTTGTCAGGCGGTGAGCGGGTTAGGATATAATTTTGCGCAGTT
>DIUK01000093.1:1982-2479 GCA_002422995.1 Rhodocyclaceae bacterium UBA6160 | reverse complement strand
AGTCTCGCCGTCGGCACCAGGTTTTTTTAGTATTCAATGTTAAGTGTTCATTCAAGAGTGAGTCAGCTAAAGTATCCTTCTTGAGTTAGCGGTTAATGTTGTGGTTTTGAAGTGTTGTTTGATTTGAGTTACTTCATTGGCGCATGGCAGCTCTTGGCTTTCGCCTCCTCTGCAGTTTATTCTCCTGATATGCTTGAAAACTATTTTCCTGTCTTGATTTTTATTCTGGTGGGTTTGGCTTTTGGCTGTGCCCCCATTTTGTTTGGCTGGTTGGTTGCCCCTAACCAGCCTGACAGTGAAAAGCTATCTCCTTTTGAGTGTGGTTTTGCGCCATTTGAAGATGCGCGGATGAAGTTTGATGTGCGCTATTACCTTATCGCCATTCTTTTTATACTTTTCGATCTGGAAATTGCCTTCTTGTTTCCTTGGGCATCTATCTTCAAAGAGATTGTGAATGCTGAAGCGGTGAAGTTTTTCGGGTTTATTGAAATGCTCGT
>DIUK01000093.1:0-1862 GCA_002422995.1 Rhodocyclaceae bacterium UBA6160 | reverse complement strand
GTTCGCGCTACGATCTGGATCGTTTCGGCGTCGTTTTTCGTCCTAGCCCTCGCCAATCTGATGTCATGATAGTTGCGGGTACGCTCACCAACAAAATGGCGCCGGCCTTGCGCAAAGTGTATGACCAGATGGCTGAGCCGCGTTGGGTTATCTCCATGGGGTCATGCGCGAATGGTGGGGGGTATTACCATTACTCTTACTCTGTCGTGCGTGGGTGTGACCGGATTGTGCCGGTCGATATTTATGTGCCAGGCTGCCCGCCAACCGCTGAAGCTTTGTTGTACGGCATTATTCAGCTACAGAACAAAATCAAGCGTACAAATACGATTGCGCGCTAACCTGAATTGACTGTGGATTTTACGTACGTATGAATCAGACATTAACGCGCTTGCAAGCACTGCTAAATCATCATTTGGCAGGTCGTATTCTCAGTTTGACTCATGCTTGCAATGAGCTCACGCTTGAAGTTGCTGTGGAGCATTATTACGCAGTGATGTATCAATTGCGTGAGCAGCCAGAATTAAGTTTTGAACAGTTGATTGACTTGAGTGGTATTGATTATTCTGAGTTTTCAGGTCGCGAGGAGAGGCGGTTTGCAGTTACCGCTCATTTGAGTTCTCTTTCGCATAACTGGCGCTTGCGGGTCAGGGTTTATGCACCCGATGCAAGTTTCCCTGTGGTGGCTTCTGTGACGGAGGTATGGGCTTCCGCTAACTGGTACGAGCGGGAGGCATTTGATCTTTATGGCATCTTGTTTGATGGTCATAATGATTTGCGTCGCATCCTGACGGACTATGGTTTTGTTGGTCATCCTTTCCGCAAGGATTTCCCGATCTCGGGCCATGTTGAAATGCGTTATGACGCCGAGCAAAAGCGTGTGATTTATCAACCAGTGACCATAGAGCCGCGCGAGGTCACGCCACGCATTGTTCGTGAAGATCTTTACGCCAGGGGTGTTGATCATGGCTGAAATTAAAAACTACACGATTAACTTTGGCCCGCAACATCCTGCTGCGCATGGTGTGCTGCGTCTGGTGCTGGAGCTTGATGGTGAAGTGGTTGTACGTGCTGATCCGCATATTGGTTTATTGCATCGCGGTACCGAAAAACTCGCTGAAACCCGGACATGGATTCAATCTGTGCCCTATATGGATAGGCTGGATTACGTGTCGATGATGTGCAACGAGCACGCCTACTGCATGGCCATAGAGCGCCTGCTGGGTGTCGAGGTGCCGCTGCGGGCGCAATACATCCGCGTGATGATGGACGAGGTGACGCGCATCCTCAACCACTTGATGAATGTCGGTTCACACGGGCTGGATATTGGCGCAATGGCCGTGATGCTGTATGCCTTCCGTGAGCGTGAAGACTTGATGGACGTGTATGAGGCGATTTCCGGCGCGCGCATGCACGCTGCCTACTATCGTCCGGGTGGTGTCTATCGAGACCTGCCGGATCGCATGCCGCAGCATGAGGCCAGCCGTTTCAAGTCGGCTGATGAAGTCCGTCGCCTGAATGAATCACGGCAAGGTTCGTTGCTGGATTTTCNNGGAAGCAGCGCACCGTGGGTATTGGCGTGGTCAGCCCCGAGCGCGCCTTGCAGTTAGGTTGCACCGGGCCCATGCTGCGTGGTTCCGGCATTGAATGGGATTTGCGCAGAAAGCAACCCTATGAGGTTTATGACCGCATGGAATTCGATATTCCGGTGGGTACCAACGGCGATTGCTACGATCGTTACCTGGTGCGTATGGAAGAGATGCGCCAGTCGAACAAGATTGTGCGCCAATGCATCACGTGGTTGCGCGCGAATCCCGGGCCGGTGATTACTGATAACCACAAGGTGGCGCCGCCGTCACGTGAGC
>DIUK01000163.1 GCA_002422995.1 Rhodocyclaceae bacterium UBA6160 | reverse complement strand
TGCCCTTGCTGCCCATGCCCGCTTCAGTGAGCCCGAGGTGCAATGGATAATCGCAGCGGCGGGCCAGATCACGATATACCGCAATCAAGTCCTGCACGCCTGAGACCTTGCAGGACAAGATGATGCGATCCCCCGCCAAGCCCAACGACTCGGCTTGCGCGGCAGACTCCAGCGCGGAAGTCACCATCGCCTCGCGCATGATCTCCACGGCATTTTTAGGCTCGGCGCGTTGCGCATTCTCGTCCATGATGCGCGCCAGCAGTTCCTGATCCAGACTGCCCCAGTTCACGCCGATGCGAATCGGCTTATCAAACCGGCAGGCAATCTCGATCAACTGCGCAAACTGCTCATCGCGCTTGGCGCCCTTGCCCACATTGCCCGGATTGATCCGCAACTTGGCCAGACTTTCCGCGCACGCCGGATATTCTGTGAGCAGCTTGTGGCCATTGAAATGGAAATCGCCAATGAGCGGCACATCCACATTCAACTGTGCCAGCCGTTCGCGAATTTTCGGTACGGCTGCGGCTGCCTCGCGCGTATTCACAGTGATCCGCACCAATTCAGAACCGGCTCGCGCCAACTGCGCAATTTGCATGGCGGTGGCAAAAACGTCCTCGGTATCGGTGTTGGTCATCGACTGAATAACAATCGGTGACGCAGTTGGCGCCGTCCCGCCAACGCCGACTTTTCCGATACGCACCAGACGCGATGCCCGTCGTACCCCGGACGTGAAAACTGTTGTACTCATTGCACCGTCAGACGAGCAATGCCAGCCCGGGTATGAGGTTGTAAATCGATCGGTTGCAGACCATAACTCACGCTCACGGCAGATGCCTGCCCCAGCCAAAGTTTGAAAGGCGGCCGCCCTGTAACTGTCTGCTTTGTCCCTGCGGGAAACTCACCACTCAAGATCACTTTATTCGATGCATCTCGCACCTCTACCCAAGACAACCCCTTGAATACGAAATTCAATACAGGTGACGCACTTAGCTCTGGCGTTAATGCAGCAACCGACGCAGGCGTTTGCGCAGACGCTGGAGCACCGGCCATCTGCTTCAGTGTATCAACGCTTTTTATTGCATCGCTACCTGCCACCGCACCAGCAACTGAAAGCATTGAATTACCGCCCTCCGGCAACGTGCTGCCTCCTGTTGCGTTGCCAGCATTCGCTGCATCAAGCGCGGCAGATGTCTCTGCTGAACTGCCAACCAACACATTCATTTCCACCTTATCGCCAAGCACAGGAGACGGGGCAGAGGTTTCTGCCTTACTTAGTCCACCAGCGACTTCACTCGCTCGCTCCGTTACCTCGCCTGCTGGCATGGCCTGTATTGAAGTCTGCTGTGCAACAAGCGGTATCGGTTTTTTCAGTAGCCCGTAGCCTGTAAGGCCCAGCAGAACTGCAACTGCCACAAAACAAAGTAAGAGCAAAAAGCGTCGCGTTTGATTAGCAGCAGGTTGTGCCAGGCCAAGATTACCCGGCGGACGAACTTCAAGCGGTGAAGTGGGTATCAGCGCATTCAAATCAGCTAACAAGGGCATAGCATCAATATTCACATGCTTTGCATAGGCTCGAACCAGACCACGAATCGTCGTCAAGCCGGGCAAACTGTTGAGATCGCCTCGCTCTAATGCATCGATTTGACGCGGACTAAACCGCGTTGCAGCTGCAACGGCATCAACAGACAGAAAAAGCCGCTCACGTGCTTCACGCAAAACCGTGCCGGGCGCTTGCGCCACAGTGCATTCGCCTAAACCGCATTCAGCAGCGGGTGTAACCGCTGAAGAGTCGCTCATTCATACGCCCCTTGTGACAACAAGCGTTGCTCAGGTGAGTTAGCAAAACGCTTGCGCAGATCATTGGCAAAACGTGCCTCGGCCTCCTTGTTCCCTAGCTTGCGCTCAATACGCAGGACAAACCAGGTAAGTTCAGCATCTAATGCCTGGACTTTCTCAATCCCTGACAACCAGCGCCTTGCTTCAACATAATTGCCTTGCCGATAATCAATTTCTGCTAACCAATACATTGCCTGTGTATTTTCAGGCGCTAATCGCAAAGCTTCCAGGAGATAATTTGCCGCTGCCTTATCATTCTTTAACCGGATAGAACAAATTCCAGCGTTAGTGTTTGGTTTAGTCGGTGAGGAGTACAAAGGATTGCGCGCTGAAGCATCAAAGTAGACAAGCGACTGCTTTTCTCGACCACTCTGGCACAAAAACCAACCAAAGTTATTGCTAATTTCCGGGTCACCTGGCGCAAGCTGTAGCGCCCGACGAAAATTCTCCTCAGCCAGCTTAGGCTCACCAAGCCCCATGTGAACCAGGCCGAGCAAGTTATAAGCAGGGGCATAGCCCGGGTCGGCAGAAAGCGCAATGCGCGCCTCCTCCATGGCAACAGCAGGTCGGCCATCCACCAAATAAAGCGCACCTAATTCGACATGAATCTTTGCGCGCTGTTGCCCTTCGTTTTTTGGCGTACTTTCGGATACCGCCTGCTTTGCGCCTTCACGCTGACTTGCGGGCCCCACTCCTGTCGTTGTACACCCGGCAATAAAAAAAACTACCCAAAGGCTAAACAACCCGCGCTTCACAAGGTTCATTGCGCTCATTGCGTGACTCCATTGGACGAACGTGGTGAAAAAACAATAGGCGAAGCGCGCAAGCTTCGTTTGGACTTATCGAGCACTTTACCTGCTAGCTGACCACATGCGGCATCGATATCATCTCCCCTTGTGCGCCTAACCGTAGTCACCAATCCCTCTGCACTCAAGATCGAAGCAAAACGTCGAATACGTTCTGCAGGCGAGCGGGAAAAACCAGCGTCAGGAAATGGGTTAAAGGGGATCAAGTTAAATTTACAGGGCACATCACGCACTAAGTGTAATAACGCATGAGCGTCTTCATCTCTGTCATTAATGCCATCTAACATGACATATTCAAAGGTTATAAAGTCGCGTGGCGCATAGGCCAAGTAACGCCGGCAAGCTGACAACAACTCAGCTAAGGGATATTTTTTGTTGATTGGGACTAATTTATCGCGCAAACCATCAGTAGGCGCATGCAATGAAACAGCCAACGCGACGGGGCACGCCTCCGCCAAACGATCAATTGCTGGCACAATACCCGATGTCGACACAGTAACTCGGCGACGCGATAAACCATAGGCGTTATCATCCAGCATGAGTTGCAATGCGGGAATCAGATTTTCAAAATTCGTTAATGGCTCGCCCATGCCCATCATGACAACATTACTAATAACTCGCTCTCCACCAGGGTCACGCCCTAGCGCCCGATTAGCTTGCCAAACCTGACCAATAATTTCAGCTGTCGTCAGATTGCGATTGAAGCCTTGACGGCCTGTAGAGCAAAAAGCACATTCAAGCGCACACCCCGCTTGAGATGAAACACACAACGTACCCCGGGTACCCTCAGGAATAAACACTGTTTCCACAGCATTCCCGTTACCAACATCAAACAAAAATTTGCGCGTGCCGTCATCAGACAACTTATCACTCATCATGGCCGGAGGAGTTACCGTAGCACGCATCAACAACTTCTCTCGTAACGACTTTGCTAAATCACTCATCCGAGAAAAGTCACTCTCCCCGAAATGATGCATCCATCTTAAAACCTGACGCGCACGGAAAGGCTTCTCGTCTTGCTGAGCAAACCATGCGGCCAAGTCTTTCGCATCAAAATCAAGGAGATTCACCGCCATAGCAAATTAACGAGAGTAAACACTCATTGCCGGGAAAAAATAGGCGATCTCGACAGCCGCTGTTTCAGCTGCATCTGACCCGTGAACAGCATTGGCATCAATGCTGTCCGCAAAATCAGCTCGAATCGTACCGGGTGCCGCCTTTTTAGGATCCGTCGCGCCCATCAAGTCACGATGTTTCAGAATAGCATTTTCACCTTCCAAAGCCTGGATAACAACGGGGCCTGAAATCATGAAACTGACCAGATCGTTAAAAAACGGACGGGCTTTGTGCACTGCATAAAACCCTTCAGCTTCCTGACGTGACAACTGATGCATCCGTGACGCAACAATTTTCAAACCGTTTTTTTCGAAGCGTGAGTAAATTTCACCGATGACATTTTTAGCTACTGCATCTGGTTTGATAATTGATAAAGTGCGTTCTACAGCCATGAGACTCTCCATTGGTTAAGTTAGAAGTTAAAGATCAAAGATATATATATAACCCGTTATTTTATCGCATATTGCTGTCTATTCTTTGAGAATTCACCCTAATACAACGCCTCAAATGCTAGCTCGAGATTTTCTCAAAATGCAACCAACCATGACTCACCCATAACCGATAAGCCAACATATCAAGACACGGGTGACGGTCCCTTGCTGCCGTAAAAATTTGACGAATAAATTCGTTTAATCTGCGCTCATCGGGGGGCTGTACCTGATGACCACTCAACAGTGAACGTAATAAATTTTTAGCACGCAACTCACTTAATCGACGTATCAGTGAGACTTCTACAGGAAAAATAAATTGAACTTTCCCCAGATCAATTAACGCTAATTCATCTAACAATAACTGCGCTTCGGAAAATCGTCTGGCTGCATTTGATATCTGCTCACTACAACGAGGAAAACGCTCGCTCAAGCTGGGTAATACCTCGTGTCGAATAAAGTTTCTCGTAAAGTAACGATCTTGATTACTTTCATCCTCTATCCATTGAAGCTTATTTTTGACGGCATAAGCCCGCAATTTTTCTTTGCGCAACCCAAGAAACGGCCGGAATATTCGGTGATGAAAAACAGGCATTCCCGCCGCACCTCTAAGCCCCGTCCCCCTCAGCAGGTTATGCAGAACAGTTTCAGCTTGATCATCTGCATGATGAGCCATGCAAAGCAGGCCAGAAGCATGGGTTAACAAGGCACTCAACCTTACTTTCCGCGCTGCATCTTCTATCCCTTTACCCGAAGAAGCATCTACCTCAACATGTACAACGGTTAACGACACACCGAGGTCATCTGCAGTGCGCATACAGTGTGCTGCCCAGAGATCCGCATTGGGACTCAGCCCATGATGAATGTGAACTGCGTTTATAGATGAAACACCTTTAAACTCAACGGCTCTTTGTGCGCCAGCAGCAGACAACTTCTGCATAAACCGAACCAACGAATGCAACAAAACAGTTGAATCCAGCCCCCCAGAAAAAGCAACGGTTAGTTTTTGTTTTTCTAGTCGATGCAGCTCGAGCACACGCTCAACGGGGTCGTTAGCCCCCGAATCAATCAGCGACTTCCTTAAACCGTCCATAGCTCATCAACCGCTCAACTCGCCGATCAACAAGTTCAGTGGTTGAAAGTCCCGCAAGTTGTTTGAGCGAAGCACGCAGATTAGTTTCAATGGCACGAGAAATCTCTAAATGATTTCTATGGGCTCCCCCTTGGGGTTCATCAATGATTTTATCAACCAACCCCAGTGACTTTAATCGTTGAGCCGTGATGCCCATTGCTTCTGCAGCATCTCCAGCACGACTAGCACTTTTCCATAAAATAGAAGCACAGCCTTCAGGTGAAATGACAGAATAAGTTGCGTACTGCAACATCATCACAATGTCTGCAACTGCAATCGCTAATGCACCGCCAGACCCACCCTCGCCGATGACAGTAGAGATAATAGGTACTTTTAGTTCAGCCATAATCAATAAGTTTCGACCGATTGCTTCCGATTGGCCTCGTTCCTCCGCGCTAATACCTGGATAAGCGCCTGGCGTATCAATAAAAGTAAAAACTGGAAGGTTGTACGTTTCAGCCAAGCGCATCAAACGAAGCGCCTTCCTATAACCTTCAGGCCGCGGCATACCAAAATTACGCAATATTTTTTCTTTCGTATCCCGCCCCTTTTGGTGTCCAATAACCATACAAGAGTTACCGTCGAACCTTGCTAAGCCACCCACGATCGCAAAATCCTCTGCAGAACTTCTATCGCCATGCAGCTCCTCGAAGTCGGTGAAAATATGCTGCAGATAATCAAGCGTATAGGGCCTATTGGGATGACGAGCAACCATCGCGCACTGCCAAGGCGTCAACTTGGCATAAATCTCTTTGGTCAGGTTTTTACTTTTAGCTTCGATCTTAGAGATTTCCGCAGAAATATCAACCGCAGAGTCCTCTTGAACAAGACGTAATTGCTCGATTTTTGACTCAACATCAGCAATCGGCTGCTCAAAGTCCAGGAAAGAAATTTTCATGGTTGGATTTTAACATCACGAACCTGTTGGCAAGCGTTATAGGTCATATTATTGCTATGTTCTGGCGCAATGCGGA
>DIUK01000128.1 GCA_002422995.1 Rhodocyclaceae bacterium UBA6160 | reverse complement strand
CGTAGTTCCAGTTGAAGGCTTCAAACACCAGGGGCACGGTGGTGGCGCGGCGGCCGCCGAAAACAAAGGCTGAAATGGGCACACCAGCGGCATTTTCCCAGTTTTCGTCAATCGACGGACACTGCGCAGCGGGTGCAGTAAAGCGCGAATTGGGGTGCGCCGCTTTGCGACCGGCTTTGCCATCTTCCGGCGTCCAGTCTTTGCCTTGCCAGTCGATCAAATGCGCGGGTGGCTCTTTACTCATGCCTTCCCACCACACGTCGCCGTCATCCGTTAAGGCCACGTTGGTGAAAATGATATTTTCCCGCAAGGTGGCCATGGCATTGAAATTGGTTTTTTCCGACGTGCCTGGCGCGACGCCAAAAAAACCGGCTTCCGGGTTGATGGCGTACAACTGCCCGTCCTTGCCGGGTTTGATCCAGGCAATATCGTCGCCGACGGTGGTCACTTTCCAGCCGCCCAGGCTTTGCGGGGGGATCAGCATGGCAAAGTTGGTTTTGCCGCAAGCGGAAGGGAAGGCGGCGGCAACGTACGATTTTTCGCCTTCGGGAGATTCG
This sequence comes from Rhodocyclaceae bacterium UBA6160, assembly GCA_002422995.1. Classification (GTDB taxonomy): domain Bacteria; phylum Pseudomonadota; class Gammaproteobacteria; order Burkholderiales; family Rhodocyclaceae; genus Rugosibacter. The sequence continues at coordinate 7,113 of DIUK01000128.1, read as the reverse complement.
ACGCCGAGGATCAACATGTGTTCGGCCAGCCAGCCTTCGTCGCGTGCCATGGTCGAGGCAATGCGCAAGGCAAAGCATTTTTTGCCGAGCAGGGCGTTACCACCGTAACCTGAGCCAAATGACCAGATTTCACGGGTTTCAGGGAAGTGGCAGATGTATTTGGTTGGGTTGCACGGCCATTTCACATCGGCTTGGCCGGGTTGCAAGGGGTGTCCCACGCTATGCAGGCAGGGAACAAATTCGCCATCGGTGCCGAGTTGATCAAATACTGCGCGCCCCATGCGCGTCATGATGCGCATATTGACGACGACATAGGGGCTGTCAGAGAGCTCTACGCCAATGTGCGCAATGGGCGAGCCAACCGGCCCCATCGAGAAGGGAATGACATACAAAGTGCGACCGCGCATGCAGCCCTTAAAGAGGCCGCGCAGCGTGTCTTTCATTTTGGCCGGATCTTCCCAGTTGTTGTTGGGGCCGGCATCTTCAGGATCGGTGGTGCAAACATAAGTGCGGTCTTCTACGCGCGCAACGTCGGACGGATCAGACAAGGCAAGATAGGAGTTTGGCCGTTTGGCGGGGTTGAGCTTTTTCGCGCTGCCGCTAGCAACCATTTGTGCGAAAAGAATGTCGGCTTCTGCTTGCGAGCCGTCACACCATTGAATACGATCTGGTTCGGTGAGAGATGCAATTTCTTTCACCCAGCTAATGAGTTTGTTGTGTTTTATATGACTGGGGATTGTGTCCAAAGAGGCGGCGTTCATAAAGCAAAAATTCTCCATAGGTTGATTCGGTTATTTTAAGTCGATGAAACTTGTTCGCCTGCGGATAACGCGTGGCGTTTTCATTGCTTCATATCCAGGCCACGCGTTGGCACAGACATGCCGCTGAACACCTTGAGTTCGCGATCAGGGGTAGGATCGCGCACCGCAGGTTGGCCGCTATTAGCTGTCGATTCTCTTGAGGTGACCTTGCAGCCTAACGGACGCTGCCTTAGCACAGGGTATATGCTGAGTGGCTAGCATGCGGAAAAACATGTGATTCAATATACCACGACACAGGAATTGAGTTCTTGGGTGAGTCAGTCGATTAAAGCATCAAATATTGTCCTGAATATCGGGTTAATACACGCTATTCTTGTTATTTAGTGTGCAAATGCTGTATTTTTGAAATGTCGGCGCTGATGAGGCGGCGTTAGTTGTCGTTAGCTATAGAAAAAAAGCAAAAAAATTTAAAAAAACAAAAATTTGCTGCGGTTAATGTTCAAGTATGCTTTGCTGAGGACAAAAATGTCATGGGCAGGATAAATAACAGATGGTTAAAAATGCACAAGTTGCGTTGATTCTGACGGGCGGGGGCGCGCGAGCGGCTTATCAGGTGGGTGTGCTCAAAGCGGTGCATGAGTTGCTGCCTGAGCCTGAGAAAAATCCGTTTGGCATTTTGTGTGGTACTTCTGCAGGTGCGATCAACGCAGCCACTTTGGCCATGTGGGCGGAAAATTTCGGTGCTGGCGTGAATCATCTTTGCCATGTATGGGAGAACTTTTCTGCGCATCAGGTGTATCGAACCGATGCTTTAGGTGTGGCTTATTCTGGCGCATGCTGGCTTTTGGCGCTGATGTTTGGCTGGATCACAAACCGTGCGCCGCGCTCACTTTTGGATAACACGCCATTGCGTAAGCTATTAGCAGCTAGTATGGACTTTAATCGCATTGATCGAGCCATTCAGAATCAGGCTTTGCATTCCGTTAGCATTACGTGCTCTGGCTATTCCAGCGGGCAAAGTGTGGCTTTCTTTCAAGGGCGTGCTGATCTTAAGCCTTGGCAGCGCAGCCAGCGGGTGGGGGCGCATGTCAAATTAACAGTTGATCATTTAATGGCTTCGAGTGCCATTCCATTTGTTTTTCCTGCCGTTAAGGTCAATAGAGAATGGTTTGGTGATGGTTCCATGCGGCAAGCCGCGCCTATTTCACCAGCCATCCATTTGGGCGCCAATAAAGTGCTAGTGATCGGTAGCGGGCGAGTTCACGAAGAGCAGACGCGTCTTACGGCGGCCAAATATCCTTCATTAGCGCAAATCGGCGGACATGCGTTATCAAGCATATTCCTTGACAGTTTATCTATGGATATTGAAAGGCTGATTCGCATTAATCATACAATTTCGCTGATTCCCGAAAGTATTCGCCATCAGCAAAGCACTATGCTCAGGCCAATAGACGTGCTGGTGATTTCACCTTCCGAGCGGTTGGATCATATGGCAGCAAAACAAGCAGGTTCCTTGCCTCGGCCGATTAGATTTTTGTTGCGAGGCATTGGTGCAATGAACCGCCAAGGGGGCGCGTTGATGAGCTATTTGCTGTTCGAACGAGCCTATACCAAGCAACTGATTGATTTGGGCTATCGGGATGCCATGCAACAACGTGACCAGATTATTCGGCTGCTAGAAATTGATCGCCAAGAAAAATTACCGGCAGAATCTGAAAAAGGCAAAGATTTTGCTTGAAATTCAAGCGCTAAGTATTTAAATCAAATGGATGTTATTGAGCTAAGTTGGTGTTAGTATTCGTCTCAACGAGTGCGTCATATCGGAATTTACCTATGAAAAAACCATTTTTACTGCTATTGACTGCCTTAGTCTTCAATGCATTGGCGTTGGTGCCTGTGGCTACAGAGGCGGCGACGAAAAAGCGTGCTCACGCAGTGGTGGATAATAAAAAAAAATTGGTTGCCAAAAAAGCAACCAAAACCAAGCGTGTTGCTTCTAATCGCAAGTCAGTCTCCTCGAAGAGAGTTCAAGTCACCCTGAAAGGGCAGCGCTCTGCAAAGCATGGGCAGCGCTATGCTAAAAAGTCCAATCGTAGTGTGGATAAATCGCTCTATAGCCGAGCATCAAGCAAGCACAGGCCACAATATCAGGCGGTACGCAGTACGGTGGCTACGCAAAATATCAATCAGCAGTTAATGGGCGAAAGTTCATCTGCTCTCATGGCAGATGGCCCCAAAGGACTGGCTTTGCAGTCTTCTGCTGTGCTGGTTCAAGATCAACGTACAGGCGAAATCCTGTACGAGAAAAATGCCCAGGCTATTTTGCCGATTGCATCTATCACGAAATTGATGATGGCGATGGTCGCTTTGGACATAAAACCCGATTTACAAGAGCCATTGACCATCGATTATGAGGATGTTGATAGGCTTAAGGGCACGCACTCACGTTTAGGGGTGGGGGTTTCACTCACTCGTGAAGAAATGCTGCGGCTAGCGCTTATGTCTTCTGAAAACAGAGCCGCTTCAGCACTCTCTCGTCATTATCCTGGGGGGCAGCCTGCGTTTATTGCGGCCATGAACGCAAAAGCGCGAGCACTTGGTTTGACTAATACCCGTTTTTTTGATCCAACAGGTTTAACGCCTTCGAATGTTTCCAGCCCTCGTGATCTCGTCAAAATGGTTGATGCTGCACATCATTATCCGCTGATTCGTGAATTTACGACGACTGCAGAGGACCAAGTATTTGTTGCCGGACGTCCACAGCAGTTTCATAACACCAATGCGCTGGTGAAAAATGCGGATTGGCAAATTGGTTTATCGAAAACTGGCTACATCAGTGAGGCTGGGCGTTGCTTGGTCATGCAAGCCTGGATTAACAGCAAGCCCACCATTATTGTTCTGTTGGACTCCATTGGCAAAATGACCCGGGTAGGTGATGCCAATCGCATCAAGCGTTGGGTTGAGACGAGCACGCTGCCGCGCTTGCCCACCAGTTGACGAAAGAGGTTGAGCAAGCGGCTTGCGTAAATAAAAAATCCCGGTGTTGAGCCCGGGATTTTTTATGGGTACATTTTTATAGGTAAAACACGGTGTTGGCTAACTCAACGACTTAACTTGGCTATTTCAACTTAGCCGCTATTACGTAAGCCTGCTGCAATGCCGTTAATGCTTAGATGAATCCCGCGCTGAACTTTTTCATCCTGAGTGCCTGCACGAAACCGCCTTAAAAGCTCTACCTGTAAATGGTTTAGTGGGTCGATGTAAGGAAAGCGGTTTCTGATCGAGCGTTTTAACAAGGGGTTGCTGTCAAGCAATGCTGTTTCTTGCGTGATCTCCAGCAATGCGTCGATGGATGCTTGCCATTCTGCTTTCACACGGGTGAAGATTCGCTGACGCAAGCTTTCATCACTGACTAATTCCGAATAACGCTCGGCAATGGCAATATCGCTTTTTGCCAGCACCATATCCATGTTGGACAGCAATGTGCGGAAAAATCCCCATTCCTGGTGCATGCGACGGAGTACCTGGATACCGGCTTCACCGTGGTGTGCTTTCCAGTCAGCAACAGCGGCACCAAAACCGAACCAACCAGGCAGCATCAAGCGGCATTGTGCCCATGAAAATACCCAGGGAATTGCACGCAGGTCTTCAATCGATGTGCTTTGTTTACGTGAGGCTGGACGGCTGCCGATATTGAGTGAGGCAATTTCGGCAATCACTGTGGATTCCCAGAAATACTGTTCAAATCCTGGTGTTTCGTACACCAGGGCTCGATAGGCTTGGAACGCACTGGCCGATAAAGCTTCCATTGCTTGCAGAAATTCGGGGGGCGGATTATCAAAGGCGCGGGGTAGCAGGGTAGCTTCAAGTGTGGCTGCGGCGAGAACCTCCAAGTTGCGTCGCCCAAGTTCCGGGTTGGCGTATTTGGATGCGATGACTTCGCCTTGTTCGGTAATGCGAATCTGCCCCTGCACGGCACCTTGGGGTTGCGCCAAAATCGCTTGATAGCTGGGGCCGCCACCTCGACCAACAGAGCCGCCGCGACCATGAAACAACCGCAGACGCACGCCATGACGTGAAAAAACCTCGGTGAGGGCAATCTCGCACCGATATAAAGCCCAGCCAGAGGTTAAAAATCCGCCATCCTTATTGCTGTCGGAATAGCCCAGCATGATTTCTTGCCAATTTCCGCGACTGGCTAAAAGCGTTTTGTAGATTGGTATGGAGAGTAATTCATCCATGATGCCTGCAGCCTTCTCAAGGTCGCCGATGGTTTCGAACAGCGGTACGATATTGACATCAAGGGCTTGTTCCAGTGGTCTTAGGAGCCCGGCTTCCTTGAGCAAAATAGCGACTTCAAGCACATCAGAGACGCTGCTGGCTTTAGAAATAATGACGTTTTCTATGGCTGGGCGCCCGTAGCGCAAATGAATTTGCCGTGCGGCGTGGAATATCGCCAGTTCGCCCTCGGTTTCTTCAGTGTAGGTGACAGCTGGTGCAGTAAGTGGGCGAGGGGTCGCGAGTTCAGCGAGGAGTGTTTGGGTACGTGCAGATTCATCGAGTGCTAAATAGTTAATTCCAGGGCAGGCAATCGCCAAGAGCTCCGCAACTGTTTGGACATGAACATCTGAATTTTGGCGCAGATCCAGCGGTGCCAGGTGGAAGCCAAAAATAGCCACATTACGCCGCAAATCGCGCAAGCGGCCACGGGCAAGTAATTCGGCTTTATGGCGCACTAATGAGTCATGCAAAATATTCAAGTCAGCACTGAATTCAGCGGCATTGACATAAGGCGCTGCTGAGCCGAGAGGATGTTGCGGAGCCTCGAGTTGATCGAGTTGAAGTGCTGTGGCGGCAAGCCGGGTGTACATTCCGGCAATAGCGCGTCGGTAGGGTTCATCGTCACGATGCGGGCTATGGTCTGGCGAGCGCTCAACCAGTGCTTTTAATTCGCTCGAAATCTCAACCAGAGAAAGCGTTGGTGAAAGCTCTGCGCCTAAGCGGTGCAGTTGCTCTAGCTGAAAGGCAAGCGCCTTGCGGCTTTGGGCGCGCACGGCTGCGAGAACCACGTCTGCAGTGACAAAGGGATTGCCGTCTCGGTCTCCGCCTATCCATGAACCCAGATGCAAAAAAGAGGGCAGCTCGTAAGCATCGGCTGGTTGGTGGGACAAGTTTGGCGGCTGGATGCTTGACCAATCAGCGACGTGCTGCGCTAAATAGTCTTCCAGACAGTGATAAAGCTTAGGCAGTTCACGTAAAAAAGTGGTGTCATAAAACGTGAGTGCATTCGCAATTTCGTCACCGACAGAGAGTTTTGCACGTCGTAACATGCGGGTTTGCCACAGCGTGAGGACTGCGCGGCGCAGGGCTTCTTCGTCATTTTTTATTTCATCAGGCGTGAGTGTATTGCGGTCTCTGTCATTGAGCAGGCGTGCAATTTCCCATTGGCAATCAAGAATGCTTTTGCGCTGTACTTCTGTCGGGTGCGCGGTGAGTACCGGGGAGACTTTGGCTTGGGCAAAAAAATTGGCTAATGCAGTGGCGCTGACGCCAGCTTCTTGTGCAACCACAATGGCATTGATGAGGCTGCCGTCTCGCGGGGCAGCGCCGGCAATCGCATGTGCGCGGCCACGCCTCAGGTGATGCTGGTCTTCGGCAATGTTGGCTAGATGAGAAAAGTAGCTAAAAGCACGGGCGACTTGTGTGGTTTGTTCGTTAGGTAGCGCGGTGAGCAAAGCTTCTAACTGGTCGCGCGCAGCGAAATCGTCGTGGCGGTGAAATCGTGTGGCAAGCTGGCGGATGTGTTCAACGGTGGTAAACGCGTCATTGCCTTCTTGTTCGCGTAATGTATCGCCCAGCATTCGCCCTAAGAAACGAATGTCATCGCGCAAAGGTGCGTCTTTATCTTCCATGTCGAGTGGCCTGGTCGTGGTGTTGTTCATGCGAGTAATTTTCGATGCAGATAAAGAGATGCGATAGGATGAAAATCATGAAAGTCGGCGCTGGCAGGACGGCGTAAAGGTTCATGACATGCGTTTGAAAAATGATTTATTGCAGGTATTGCTGGATATTGCTCCTGGAGTGAGCAAAGCAAAGAGCAGGCCAATGATAAACTTAACCACCGTGCAATTTTCCGGATTTCCTTTTGCATTGCCCTCTTTTTCTTATGTTGGCTCCCTTCAATGACTGCTGAACCCCTTGAAAATCCTTCTTTACCTAGTCGCTTGGTGATTGCCACACGAGAGTCGCGTTTAGCCCTGTGGCAAGCTGAGCATGTTCGAGGCTTGTTGCAGCAGATTTATCCCGCATGCCAAGTGGTGCTGATGGGCATGACCACCCGTGGCGACCAGAT
>DIUK01000068.1:43106-55053 GCA_002422995.1 Rhodocyclaceae bacterium UBA6160 | reverse complement strand
ATAGCAGCGTCGGGTCTTCATGCGGCACCAGCGTGCTGGAGGCGACGATTTGATGCCCTTTGGAGGCGAAGAAATCGAGGAATTTCTGGCGAATTTCGGTAGCTTTCATGGTGGTTTTGAGGTTGCGGTAGGCACACAGGAAAAGCATGATTTTACGCGATCAATATATAAAAAAGCCCGCGAATCAAGCAGATTCGCGGGCTGGTTGTATTGCGTTGGCTGGGGTAGGTTTATCGCTGTCTGCGAGTCTGGTTGTGCGGACGCTGTGCAGGGCGGTCAATGCGACCATCATGATTCATGTCGTTTTGGCGGTCATGCTTTTGCCGGTAGATGCGGCTGCTTTGCACGTCCTGGGCATGATGCAGGCGTGCGCGTTCGCGGTTGGTTACTGTGCCATCGGATTTGGCGCGATCTTCTAGGTTTTCCACATGCGTCTGACCGTGCTCCATGCGTGCGGCTTCTTTTTCGGTGAGTGTGCCAGACGAGACGCCTTGGTCGATGCGCTGTTGCTGATTGATTTGCCGCTGATCCACCTGCGGTGTGGCAGTTTGCGCCATTGCGGAGGCGGTAAATAATGTGACGGCACTGAGTAAAGCGAGGGCGGGTGTGAGCTTATGCTTCATGGTGATCTCCTGAGAGTGATTGATTATCAACTTGCGATAGGCTGTGATGCAGGCAGAAGCTTAGCGTAGCGACTATTCTTTAGTCGACGCTGGAAGTGTAAGTAAATATCACAAGGATTACATTTCACCCGGCTGCCAAAGATCCAAGCGATCGGTGAATATCGCCTGAACGCCAGCAGCAAAGAGCTTATCTGCGGTGGCTCGATGATTCACTGTGTAGCATGCAACAGAAATTTTGCTGTTACAAACAGCGGTCAGCTGCGAAAAATCAAGATTTTTTGCATTGGTGTGCAAGGCTGCTGCACCACATAGGTCAAGTGCAGACTGCCAGTGTGCTGGAATCGACTCGATGAGCAGCGCTCGCGGTATGGTCGGTGCGATGTGCAGGGTTTGTTGTAAGGCGGCTGAAGAAAATGATGAACAGACGATGGCCGCATCAGGATGGCTAGCGAGATGCGCGGCAGCAATGCTGGCAACAACGCGGCCGGTTTCCACCTCGGTACCCGGCGTCGGCTTGATCTCGATGTTCATCCATAAACCAAGCTCAGTACAAGTTTGCAAAGCGGCCTGAAAAGTCGGCACTGGTGATACGGCGAATGCGTAATGATGCTTGCTACCCGCGTCGAGTTTGGCAGTTTCTGCAGCCGTTGTCTTGGCGACAAACCCTGTTCCGCTGGTGGTGCGTTCGAGTGTCTCGTCGTGCATCAGAATGGGCACGCCATCCGCGGTAAGTGCGACGTCAAACTCCACACCACGACAACCCATGCGCTGTGCGATATGCATTCCGGCCAGTGTATTTTCCGGTGCTAATGCACCGCCGCCGCGATGGGCGATGATGCGCGGGTAGGCGGGCATGGGTTGTTTATTTGGCGCAGCAGTCGTTATGTGCGTTTTTTGTTTTTCTTCTTACTGGGGGGGGTGCTGGCAGGCGCAGCATTGGCTCTTAGTGTTGCGGTGTCCAAAGCTTGTTTGGCGGAGAGTGATGTGGTCCATACCAGGGATGCTTGTTCGTCCAATGCCCTGTGCAGTCGATCACGCAGTGCGCCAGGACGTGTACGGGCGCTGTTGCTGCGTGAAATACTCAAGCGTTTGTCTGCGGCATCGGCAAGTGCGGCTGGCATGCCGGAATCACGCAAGGCAGCCAGCGCTCCAGGTGTCATGGGCAAGGAGCCTGTGGTACGCACCCAGTCACGCTGTACCTCAGGCTGCATCAGGTAATTAATAAAACGCGCAGCCAGCGGATAATTCCCTTTAGGCTGGCCTGCTACAGCCCAAAGGGTAATGCCATCGGGCAAAACATTTTCGCGTTGTGCACCATAGGCGTCGTCATAGTAAGGCAGTGGCGCAATGCTGACATCCATGCCTGCGGCACGTGCGGCAATATATAGTGCAGATTCGCCGGTAATCATGGCGCATTCACCTTTCAGGAAGCGCTCGCTGCCTTCATCGTTCGGGCCGAAGTAAGTGAAGTAGCGGCTTTTTTCCCAACTGGCCAGTAGAGCTAAATGCTTTACATTGATGAGCCCGTTGGCTTTTATTTTCTCGGATTTGCCTTGGCGAATTGCCGTTTTCTCGCCATGTTGGGCGGCGACGTTTTCAAGGTGTACCCAGGCAAAATGACTGCTGGTGAGCGGGCAGGTTACGCCATTGTCGACTAAGGTGCCGGCGATGTTTTGTACATCCAGCCAAGTGCGGGGAGCAAGATCGATATTTTTTGCAGTGCGGGGTACTTTGTTTCGGTTAATTAACAAAACAGGCAGCGACATCCCTATGGGCAATGCTTGAGGCTGACCATTGCCAGCATCGACGGCATCAAGCATCTGTGGATAAAACTGGTCGGCATTGAACGTTTGCCCTTGGTTTTTCATGAGTGTGTGAAGCGGCATGAAAGACGGGTGTGAAGCAAAGAATTTTCCTGCATTGTCAGGATTGAGCAATGCCAGCGTAGGCGCAGCGCTGTTTTTATCTGTAGTGCGTGAATCTTGCAGCACAATGCGTCCTTGATTTTTGTTGCTGTCGTTAAAGCGAACGACTAAGGTGGACAGCGCATCTTGTGCCTTGCCATCCAGCGCATGACGTAAAACGACTTTGACTTCCTGTGGTGCAGCAATCGCAGGGGACAGCGCAAGAGACGAAAAGCCGAGGGCAGCTAAGAGCAAAGTAATTTTTACAGGTGAGTTCATATTTCTCTCTCGAATAGTTTGGCAAAGTTGGCGAGTGTTTTATATCAAGATGATAATTTAAAAAAGCACCGCCTACGCGTTGATAATCTGCCATAACGGGGTGTTAAGTGTAACAATTCGACAATTGTTCGCAAAAACTTTCGGTTCACGTGTTTGACTTTCAAAGGATGAAGATGAGCATTAGGGCGTATGGATTTTTTATTGCGACAGCAATATTGGCTTTAGGTGCAATGCAGCCAGCTTACGCTGCAAAAACGATTGCGGGCGTGACATTCGATGACACAGTAAAAGTCGGCGCTGGCGAGACGGTGCTCAATGGTGCTGGCCTGCGAGGGGTGATGATGCTGAATGCTTATGCGGTAGGCTTGTATTTGCCGTCCAAGCAAAAAGTTGCGACGGATGCTTATCTTGCGGATGGCCCAAAGCGTTTTCGTGTTGTGTTGTTAATGGAAGCACCGGCGGATCGTTTGGCGCAATCCTTGATCAGAGGGATAGAAAAAAATCACGATGATGAAGCACGAGCAGGCTTGCAGGTGCGCATGGATACCTTAAGGGCGGCGGTGACTAGCGTGGGCACAGCAAAAGTCGGCGATGTAGCGGATTTTGATTGGTTGCCCGATGTTGGTAGCATGAAAAGCAGCGCTAAAACTCATAAAGCTGAGCCAGTAGATAAAGCATTGCGTTCGCCTGAGGGGGGTGTGTTGCGCTTTAAATTGAATGGCAAGCAATACGGGGCGGATATTGAAGGAGAAGATTTTTACCAGGCATTCATGACGATTTGGCTGGGGGAGCGGCCAACGGATCGAGCATTAAAAGCTGAATTGTTAGGTCAGGGAGAGGACGTCCCGTCGCCGACTAAATCGCTGCCACAGCCTGCTGTTATGACGTCCGAACCGCCGGTATCGATAACTTCGCCATGAAAAATTGGCAGGCAGAAATGCAGCGGGATCGTGCGGGTTTTGGTGACAACATCACCGCACCGCTTAAACCCTTTGATGCCATTTTGCCCGCGCCGCGTGTCGCCATTGGCAACAGCACGCACTTTGCCCTGGGGGTTCGGTGTGATCGTGATTTTGTTACTGCGATTGAATATCTGCCAGCGTCTGCCGGGCAGTTGCCGCAATCCTTGCTTGCAAAGGAAGCCGTGCGGCAGTTGTCTGCGTGGTTTGCTGATCCTGCCTATGTTTTTAGTTTGCCTTTGGCGCCCGTTGGTACCGCCTTTCAACGCCGTGTGTGGGCAGCTATTGCAGAGATTCCATGCGGGCAGACACGCAGTTATGGCCACTTGGCAGAAGTGATTGCCAGCGGCCCGCGTGCCGTGGGCAATGCCTGTGGCGCGAACCCTTATCCTTTGGTTGTGCCTTGTCATCGGGTGATTGCTGCAGATAAAGGTTTAGGTGGCTTTGCGCGCCAGCGCGGTGGCTTTTTGCTGATGGTGAAGCAATGGTTATTGCAACATGAAGGCGCTTGATACGCGACTGATTGATGAGTTTATTGATGCCTTGTGGCTAGCTGATGGTTTAGCTAAAAACACATTGGCAGGTTACCGCAGTGATTTGCAATTATTCGCGCTCTGGCTGGCAGAGCAGGCCACTAGTCTGGTAACAGTCGATGAAGCGACCTTGAATGCCTACCTGGCCTATTTGCACAGACGTGAAGGGGGTATAAAAGCCGCGAGCCAGCGCCGCTTGATGGCGAGCTTAAAGCGTCTGTATCGGTGGCTGCTGGATCAAGGGAAAGTTCAAGCGGATCCGCTACGCCATATTGAAAAACCTCAGGCTGTGCAGCGCTTTCCCAAAACCCTGGCTGAGTCGCAAGTGATGGATTTGCTGAATGCACCGGATATCAATACCGCATTGGGGTTGCGCGATCGTGCGATGCTTGAGCTGTTATATGCCAGCGGTTTGCGCGTATCCGAACTGATTGGTTTGCGGCTGTTTGAATTAAGCTTGAATGACAACGTCGTGCGTGTGATGGGCAAGGGTTCAAAAGAGCGTCTGGTGCCGCTAGGCGAAGTGGCCGCCGACTGGCTGGCGCGTTATCTTCGTGAGGCACGTGGCGACTTGTTGGGCGGGCATGTGTCGGATGCGATTTTTGTCACCGCGCGAGGTACGGGCATGACGCGGCAGATGTTCTGGGTGCTCATCAAGAAATACGCGCTGCATGCAGGTATTCCATCCCAGCGCATTTCGCCGCATGTGTTGCGCCATGCCTTTGCCACGCATCTGCTCAACCATGGCGCCGACTTGCGGGTGGTGCAATTGCTGTTAGGTCACGCTGATATTTCGACGACGCAGATTTATACACATGTGGCCCGCGAGCGGCTCAAGCAGCTCCATCACCAGCACCACCCGCGCGGCTAGGAAGGGCAAGCGGGGTGTTGCAGTGCCTGAAGAATTTCGCCAGTTGCCTTGTTTTGCACAAAGACAGCCATTCCCAAATCAGCGCGCTTCCCGCTGGCATCCAATGCAATGTCTTGCCGCAAGTCAATATGCTGAGATCCAGCCATTGGGCGCAGGGTGGGCGAATTCCTTATGTGCGGCCTTACGTGCGGCTACGCTCGATCTGCACACCCACGCGGCGTACGCCTTTCATGATGCCGATTTTGGCAATGCTGATTCTGACCCAGGGCGCGCCAAATTCGTCGAGTAAAAGGTGGATGACATATTCACCCAGTGTTTCCAGCAAATTAAAGTGCCGCGTGGCGAGCTCAGTACGAATGCGGTCAATCACTTCGTCATAGCGAATGGTGCGTGCGATGTCGTCGCTTTGCGCGGCCTCGTCAGGCACGCCGAAGGTAAGATTGATCTCCAGCGTTTGTGGCGCAATTTTCTCGCGCTCGAAAATACCCACCAGCGCTTCGACGCGCATTTCCTCGATGAAAATCAAATCCACTGTGCGTCCCCGGTTTAGAATTCCGCCATTCTAGGGACTTTGTCATGAACATTGGTTTCGCGTGTCTGCTTGGCTATTTTTTTGGATCACTGCCCTTCGCTGTGATTGTTTCGCACTTATTTGGGCTGGCTGACCCGCGTAGTTTTGGTTCGGGCAACCCCGGAGCGACCAATGTGCTGCGCACAGGCAATAAATGGGCCGCGCTATTGACCTTGCTGGGTGATGCTGGCAAAGGTTTGCTGGCGATCATCATTGCAGCAAAACTCGGCGCTGGTGAGACGGCAATTGCAGCTTGCGGTCTGGCTGCATTTCTCGGTCACGTGTTTCCGGTCACGCTGGGCTTTAAAGGTGGCAAAGGGGTCGCTACAGCGCTGGGTGTGCTATTGGGGTTTTCACTCGCTTTAGGCGGCTGGGTAGCCGCTGTGTGGTTGCTGGTGGCGATGCTTACGCGCTATTCCTCATTGGCTGCGTTAGCGGCGGCAGCCAGCGCGCCTTTTATTGCGATGCTAAACCATGAACGGATCGAGGTTGTGCTGGTGGTGGCAATGATGTCCTTGGTGCTGATTTATCGACATCGCTTGAATATTCAGAAGCTGCGCGCGGGCACGGAAAGCCGTCTGGGCGAAAAGCGTGTTTCTCAGCCGCCAGAAAATTCGGCAGACAATTGATTCAGCGGCCAGCGCGGGCGGATGGCAAAAGCGCCTTGGTTCATGGGTTTTGTCAAACCCTGGGCTAAGCGTTGCGCACCACAAAAAGCAATCATTGCGCCGTTATCGGTGCATAAGTCCAGCTCTGGGTAAAACACGCGTCCGCCGACTTTGGCTAATGTGCTGTTCAGGCGTTCGCGCAAGCGCAGGTTGGCGCCTACTCCACCGGCAACCACCAGGCGGAAAAGTCGGCGCTGGTGACACGCCGCCAAAGCTTTCGCTGCAATCACTTCAGTAACGGCTTCCTGAAATTCAGCTGCTAAGTCAGCGCTACCAGCCGCAGTCCATGCGGCATTTCGCACAAGTGTCAAAACGGCAGTTTTAAGCCCGGAAAAACTGAAAGATAAATCGCCGCTGTGCAGCATGGGGCGGGGTAATTTGAAGTGGCCTGGCTTTCCTGTGCTCGCCAGATTGGCAAGCGCGGGCCCGCCGGGGTAACCTAAACCGAGTAGTTTGGCTGTTTTATCAAATGCTTCACCGGCAGCATCGTCTAGCGACTCACCCAGCAGCTCATACTGGCCAACGCCAGCCACATGCATCAACTGCGTATGCCCGCCAGAAACTAGCAGGGCGATAAAAGGAAATGCAGGTGCATCGGCAGCGAGTAGCGGCGAAAGCAGGTGCCCTTCCAAGTGGTGTACCGGTAACGTTGGCACCGCCAATGCTTGACCTAACGACTCAGCAAAGCTAGCGCCCGCTAACAAGGCACCCGCCAAACCTGGCCCCGCTGTATAAGCAATTGCGTCAATTGCTTGACGCGTACATTGGCTGGCAGACAATACTTGATCGAGTAGCGGGATCAGCCGCCGGATATGGTCGCGGGAGGCCAGTTCAGGCACTACGCCACCGTAGATTTCATGCATGGCGACCTGGCTGTGTACCGCGTGTGCCAGCAAGCCACGCTCTGTATCATAGAGCGCCAAGCCAGTTTCGTCGCAAGAAGATTCAATACCTAAAACACGCATGGATAGATTCTACCCGGTGCAATTCACTATAACCTTTGACATCTGGATGAAATTCTTTAGAATGCACGCCTCTTTGTCTTATCAAGGTCACTGCAATGCCTGGTATTCGTGTAAAAGAAAATGAACCCTTTGAGGTTGCTGTCCGTCGCTTCAAGCGCACCATTGAAAAAGTGGGTCTGCTGACTGAGCTTCGTGCGCGTACTTTTTATGAAAAGCCCACTTCCGAGCGCAAGCGTAAAGCTGCCGCCGCTGTGAAGCGTCATAAAAAGCGTATCAGCAACCAGTTGTTACCCCCGAAGCTGTATTGATTTTTAGCGTCTAGCACGTTGCCAGTTTTTTATTGATTGGCAATGTGACACGTGAAGTAGTCTCCAGGCTGGTTTAATGCCGCGTTCAAGCGGACTTAAACCATCGGGTTAAGTAAAAACGTTAAACCGCCTTTTGGCGGTTTTTGTTCTTCTTCAATGGAAAAGGAAGTGCGATGGATCTCAAAGGGCGTATCAGCAGTGACTGGAAGGCAGCGATGAAGGCAGGAGAGCGTGCACGTAAAGATACGCTCTCGTTATTGCTGGCGGCGATAAAGCAAAAGCAGGTAGATGAGCGCATTGAGCTGGACGATCAAGGAGTCATTGCTGTGATTGAAAAAATGCTCAAACAACGCAAGGACTCTATTGCTCAGTATGAGGCCGCCAAGCGGCAAGATTTAGCTGATGTTGAAAAACAAGAGGCAGAGGTGCTCTCGACTTACATGCCGCAAGCCATGGCGGCTAGTGAAATCGAAACCATTATTGATGCTGCATTTAAAGCGCTCAGCGTTTCAGTACCAGGTGATATGGGCAAAGTGATTGCGCATATCAAGCCGCAAGTGGCAGGTCGTGCAGACATGGGCGAAGTCTCTCGATTGGTGAAGGCCAAGCTGAGCGCATTATGATGTTGCCGGGCTGATGATGTCCCAATTGATTCAGCGCATAATATCTTCGTGATCCCCGACAGTTTTGTCCAAGAATTACTTGCCCGCGTTGATATTGTCGACGTGGTGGAGCGTTACGTGCCATTGCGTAAGGGTGGGGCGAATTACAGTGCTTGCTGTCCGTTTCATTCGGAAAAAACGCCCTCATTTACAGTGAGTCCCAGCAAGCAGTTTTATCATTGCTTTGGTTGTGGCGCGCACGGCAGCGCTATCGGGTTTGTGATGCAATATTCAGGCATCGGTTTTATTGATGCCATTGAAGAACTAGCCGCATCTGCTGGACTCAGCGTGCCACGCGCTGAAAAGCAGCGCGATGTTCAGGTCAAGAAAGCGCCGTTGACCGATTTAATGTCGCGAGCAATGCATTTTTATCGCGAGCAATTAAAAAACTCGCCCAAAGCCGTTGATTACCTTCGTGCCCGGGGGCTTACCGGCGAGATTGCTGCCAGGTTTGGCTTAGGCTATGCGCCAGAAGGTTGGCAAGGGTTACAGCAGATATTTCCCAACTATAACGATGAGGCCCTTATCGAGTGCGGCTTGCTTATTCAGAACGATCAGGGACGGCGTTACGATCGATTTCGTGATCGCATTATGTTTCCGATACTTGATCAGCGTAGCAATGTGATCGGTTTTGGTGGCCGAGTCATCGGGAATGATGAGCCAAAGTATCTTAATTCTCCCGAAACCCCTTTATTTGAAAAAGGGCGCGAACTGTATGGTTTGCCACAAGCCCGCCGTGCAATACAGGCGCATGACACAGTACTTGTCGTTGAGGGCTATATGGATGTGGTGGGTCTGGCGCAGCATGGCGTGGCGCACGTGGTAGCCACATTAGGCACTGCTGCAACGGACGCAAACGTACAAAAATTGCTCAAGCTGGCAAGTCGTGTGGTGTTTTGTTTTGACCGTGATAGTGCGGGAGACCGTGCCGCCTGGCGTGCGATGGAAGTGAGTTTGGCGCATTTGGCGGACAATAAAGTAGTAGAAATTTTGCAGATGCCGGGAAGTCAGGATCCTGATGAATTTATCCGCGAGCACGGCATGGATGCCTTCATGCATCAAACCAAGAATGCCACGCGATTGTCTGAGTTTTTGGTGCGGGAACTGGTAAAAAACAATCCCCCCGTGACTGCAGAAAATCGTGCAAAACTGGTTCATGAGGCCAAACCGTTATTGCAAAAAATCGCCGCTCCTATTTTAAGAATCCAGATTGTTAAAGAAATTGCAGCAAGGGCGCAAGTATCTCAGGCGGAAGTGGAAGCGCAGTGTGGGTTAAAGCCGCTGATGCGGAATCGATATGCACCAGCGCAAATGAAGCAGCGGCCTGCGCCATCAAGCATTGAACACAAATTATTGGCGATTGTTTTGCAAAAACCGACTTGGGCTGTCAGGTTGCCTTTGGGGTTGCTGCATGCTGAGCTACCTGAAACTGCCGCTTTGCAGACGATTGCCCAAGCAGTTAGCCATGGTGAGCTGGCGGCTTGTGGTCTGGGCGGCATGGTGGAGTTTTTCCGCGGTTCATCTCACGAAGCGCTGATTGCTGAAATGACAACTGTTAGTGAAGAGGCCACTGATATAACCGCATTAGAAACCATGTTTAACGATGCTATTACTCACCTTCAGCAGTCGCAACTGACGGCAGAAATTGAACGACTTAAAGAGCAAGCAAGACAGGGGCTAAGCCTAGAAGAGCGAAAAAGACTCACCGAGCTGCTGGCCAAAAAACGTGTACCGCCGCAAGGAATGGTGTCATAGGGTTCGCAGCTTTGCTGCTCTGGTATAATCGCCTGTTACGCCGCACATTTACATCATGTTTTTACAGCAGACAAGCTCGATGTTGATCACCAGCATTTTTAAATGGACGTTTTGTGCGTAGATATTGCGTATATAACTTGATGGCCATGACATATTCAGATGTTGATTATCGCGCTGTTATTACATCCTAGCAGAGGATTACCATGCCAAATAAACCCGCTACGTCAAAAAGCAAATCTAAAGTTGTTGCTAGCCCACCCGCCAGCAAAGCAAAAGCTACAACACAAACGGCCAAGGAGCCAGTAACTAAAGTGACATCTAAAGCAAGCAATAAAGAAATCAAAGTGGCCAAGATGGCCGTTCAAGAGAAATCCATTGCGCCCCCAACTCCTGTTGCGGTGGAGCAGCCGGTTAAAACCCGTGGCAAAAAAAGTAAAGAAAAACTCTTTATTGCACCGGAAGCTGCGCCGCTGGATATGGATGCCAAGCGCAGCCGACTCAAAACGCTGATTGCCTTGGGCAAGGAGCGTGGTTATTTAACTTATGCCGAAATTAACGACCATTTGCCAGATGAATTGGTCGATGCCGAACAAATCGAGTCCATTATTGCCACGTTCGCTGATATGGCGATTCAGGTATTTGATGAAGCGCCTGCAGTGGAAGATATGCTGCTTAATCAAACAACGCCTGCACCAGTGGATGCAGAAGAGGTTGAAGAGCAAGCTGAGCAGGCACTTTCAAACGTGGATTCAGAATTTGGCCGGACGACTGACCCCGTGCGTATGTATATGCGTGAAATGGGTACAGTCGGCTTGCTGACTCGCGAGAGCGAAATTGAAATTGCCAAGCGTATTGAAGATGGCTTAAAACATATGGTGATGGCAATTTCTGCCTGTCCGACGACCATTGTCGCTATGCTTGATATGGCCGCTCGTGTTGCACGGGATGAAATGCGCATCGATGAGTTGATTGATGGCTTGATTGATCCGAACGCTCCTGAAGAAGAGTTGGTAGCGGAAGCTGAAGAAGAAATCGAGGAAGATTTTGCTGATGGCGATGAAGGAGGCGGGCAGGTATCCGCCTCCCTTTTGAAGCTCAAACAAGATGCTTTGGAGCGTTTCTCCTTGATTCATGCGTTGTACGGGAAGCTTCAACAGTCATTGGTTAAAAAAGGTTCAGAAGACAAGAGCTACCTGCGCGCTAAAAAGCAAATCGCCGACGAATTATTGAACATCCGCTTTACTGCCAAGACCATTGAAAAGCTCTGTGGCTCTGTGCGGAGCATTGTCGATGCAGTCCGTGGGCATGAGCGCAAAGTTCTGTATTTTTGTGTGGACAAATCCCATATGCCACGCCAGCACTTTATTAAATCCTTCCCAGGTAATGAAGTGGACCTGGATTGGGTGAAGCGCGAGATACAGTCGGGCAAGCCCTATGGTGCGTTGTTGATGCGCAATGCGCCTAACGTTATTGAAGAGCAGCACAAGATTATCGAATTGCAAAATAGTACAGGCATTCCGCTAAAAGAGCTTAAAGACATCAATAAGCAGATGTCGACGGGTGAAGCCAAAGCCCGCCGTGCCAAGCGAGAGATGACCGAAGCGAACTTGCGTTTGGTGATTTCTATTGCCAAGAAATACACCAACCGTGGCTTGCAGTTCCTGGATTTAATTCAGGAAGGCAATATCGGTTTGATGAAGGCTGTGGATAAATTCGAGTATCGTCGCGGCTACAAATTTTCTACCTATGCTACATGGTGGATTCGGCAAGCGATCACGCGTTCGATTGCTGACCAGGCGCGCACCATTCGCATTCCTGTACATATGATCGAAACCATCAACAAGATGAA
>DIUK01000068.1:9631-43063 GCA_002422995.1 Rhodocyclaceae bacterium UBA6160 | reverse complement strand
GCCGCCAGATTTTGCAGGAAACCGGGCACGAGCCTTTGCCTGCTGTACTGGCTGAAAAAATGGAAATGCCAGAGGATAAAGTGCGAAAAATCCTTAAGATTTCCAAAGAGCCGATTTCCANNGATTGGTGACGACGACGACTCCCATTTGGGCGACTTTATCGAAGATCAGGGGACGTTGCTTCCCAACGAGGCGGCGCTGTTTTCCAGCTTGCGTGATATCACGAAGGAAATTCTTGATAGCCTGACCCCACGCGAAGCCAAGGTGTTGCGCATGCGTTTCGGTATCGAAATGAATACCGATCACACCCTGGAAGAAGTGGGCAAGCAATTTGATGTCACACGTGAGCGCATTCGTCAGATAGAAGCCAAAGCCTTGCGTAAGTTGCGTCACCCCACGCGTTCTGAAAAGCTGCGTAGCTTTTTGGACTCCGAGACCTGAAAATTGCAAGCGAGGCCTGCTAAAAGGCAGATACCTCGCTAGAATGCCGCTCGGTAGCAAGGACACGTTATTTTTGCTACCGGGTAGCAGCAAGTTTTTCGGGCCCATAGCTCAGTTGGTTAGAGCAGTCGACTCATAATCGATTGGTCGCTGGTTCAAGTCCAGCTGGGCCCACCAAACAAAAACCCAATGCCTTGTCATTGGGTTTTTTACGTGCATTATTTTTCGGCGACAAATGTCGGCGTTGGTGATACGCCGTGCAGGCAAAGACATTAGGAAATATGTAACGTCTTGTAAAAACAACCACAAAGCACATTTTTATTTACGTTAAAATTGAACCCGAAAAAAAATTTATTTCGTAACCAAGAAAGGTTGATATGAAAGTTGTGATTGCAACAGCTGTGATTGCTTTGAGTGCTTTGTCTTCAACTACCGTTTTTGCCGCAGGCGAAAAGGATTTGGCGACCAAGAGTGCATGTATGGCTTGCCATGCTGTGGATAAAAAAATGGTTGGTCCAGCGTATCAAGATGTTGCCAAGAAATATGCCGGTGATAAAACTGCAGAAGCCAAGTTGATCGATAAGGTCAAAAAAGGTGGTTCTGGCGCTTGGGGCCCCATCCCCATGCCACCTAATGCCGCTTTGAGCGATAAAGATGCCAAGACCCTGGTGAAGTGGATTCTTGCAGGGGCTAAATAAGTTTGACTTTGTTTGATTTGCCTCTGTAAGTTCGATACAGTGGCTTGTTTTGCTGTGATAAAAAGCCAGCGCTCGTATAAGAGGGCTGGCTTTTATTTTGATGCGTGCCTTTTATGCTATCCAGCCAAATAAATAGGCAAAGATAAAAATAATGGCGAGTGGTGAAATATAGCGAATGATAAAACGCCATAGTTGATACCCGTGTGGCGCTATGCCTAGCTCATCGGCAACATGAGTTGTTTTCATGACCCAGCCTGCAAAAATAGCCATGGTTAGGCCGCCTAAGGGGAGCAAGATATTGGTCGTGAGTTTGTCGAGCAGATCAAAAAGACTCAGGTTGGCAATGGGCTTGATGTCAGACCAGCGGTTGAACGACAAGGCGACAGCGATACCCAATAGCCAATCGGTGAAGCCAATGAGCCGGGTGGCTTGTTTGCGAGAGAGAGATGAATTCTCGGTAATCCAGGCAATCGCTGGTTCTACGAGTGAAATGGCGGATGTCCATGCGGCAAAGGCAACCAATATAAAAAATAACATGCCCATGGTGTTTCCACCTGGCATGGCACCAAAGGCAATAGGCAAGGTTTGAAAAATCAAGCCGGGCCCTGCAGTCGGCTCCAATCCATTAGCGAAAACAAGTGAAAATATTGCGAGTCCGGCTAGTAGTCCTATGGATGTGTCCGCCAGTGCGATATACAGTGTGGTACGTGCGATTGATACATGGCGGCCAAGGTAAGAGCCATAGACCATCACTGCGCCCATGCCGATGCTCAATGTGAAAAACGCATGGCCTAAAGCGGATAGGACAGCCGTTGGCGTGATAAGCGAAAAATTGGGCGAAAACATAAAGCGTGCGGATTCAGTGAAGTTGCCTACCGCCATGCTGTAGCCGACCATCAGTAGTACGATAGCAAAAAGGGCGGGCATCATGATTAGATTGGCTTTTTCTAATCCGGCACTCAGTCCGCGCGATACCACCGCCATGGTGACGCCAAGAAATACGGTGTGCCAGAGAATAAGCTTGAGCGGTTGGGCTAAAAACCCTTCAAATTGCTGTTTTGCGGCAACGCCATTCATACCCTGAAAGGCGCCATCTGCTGCACGAACGATGTAATCAAGCACCCAGCCGGCGATTACGCTGTAAAAAGCGAGAATCAAGATGCCCGCAAGCACGCCCAGGATGCCCACCCAGCGCCATTGACGGGAGTGACCGGCTTCGTGCGCAAGGTAGGCCATACCATCGACGGGATTACGTTGTGCGCGTCGCCCGAGCATAATTTCACACATCATGAGCGGAATGCCGACTAAGGCAATGCACAGCAAATAAACCAGGACAAAAGCACTGCCGCCATTCATCCCGGTCATGTAAGGAAACTTCCAGATATTGCCTAAGCCGATGGCCGAGCCTGCTGTAGCAAGAACAAATGTCCAGCGACTGCGCCAGGCGCCTCGATGAATTGTGACAGCAGGCGCAGCGGCTTTATCCATGCCTTTTCTCTTTGAAATACCGTTCGGTTTCGCGCCGTATGACGGGTGAGAGGATCAGCAGGGCGATCAAATTGGGTACGGCCATCAGGCCATTCATGAGGTCAGAAAAATTCCAGACAAATTCCAGGCTGGTCAAACTGCCCACAACCACGAGTGAAACAAAGAGCACGCGGTAGGAGGGAATGGCTTTGGGGCCGAGAATGTACTCAATGGCTTTTTCGCCGTAGTAGTTCCAGCCAATTAACGTGGAATAAGCAAATAAAGCGGTTGCGATGGCGACAAGAACTGCGCCGCTCTGGCCCAGCGTTTGCGCAAAGCTGACGCTGGTGAGCTCGCTGGCCGAGACACCTTGCGTCCAGGCGGTTGACGTCAAAATCACCAGCGCCGTCATGGTGCAAACCACTAAAGTGTCGATGAAGGTTTGTGTCATGCTGACCAGCGCTTGCTTCACTGGGTCTTGCGTGCGTGCGGCAGCAGCAGCAATGGGCGCTGAACCCAGGCCTGATTCATTGGAGAAAACGCCACGCGCGATGCCGTAGCGCATGGCTGCAGCCAAAGTCGCACCTGCGAAGCCACCCGTAGCCGCAGAGCCGGAAAATGCGTGGTCAAAGATGAGGAGAAAGGCGTGCGGGATTTCGCTGACATTTAGCGCCAATACCCACAGGCCACCGCCCACATAACCAAGAATCATGAAGGGAACGAGTAAAGAACTGAACCGGCCAATCGACTTGATGCCACCGAGAATGACCAGGCCGGTGAGCACCATTAACACAAGGCCGGTAATTAACGGGTCAATGTGGAACGTGCTCTGTAAGATTTTTGCCGTGGCATTGGCTTGTGTCATATTGCCAATACCGAAAGTGGCAAGGGCGGTGAAGAAGGCAAACAGCCAGCCGAGCTTGGGCAAGCCCGCGCCATTGGCCAGGTAGTACATCGGCCCGCCGCGCATGCCGTGCGGGCCTTTCTCACGGTATTTAACGGCAAGTACTGCTTCGGAATACTTAGTGGCCATGCCAACCAAGCCTGTCATCCACATCCAAAACACAGCCCCCGGGCCGCCCAGGGTAATAGCAGTAGCCACGCCAACGATGTTGCCGATACCAACCGTTGCGGCCAGAGCAGTCATTAGGGCGGCAAAGTGGCTGATGTCGCCCGCATGGCCGTGGTCTTTATGAAAAATGAGCCGCAAGGCATGCGGCAGGGCGCGAAACTGCATGCCCTTTAAAATGACCGTCAAATAAAGCCCGGTGCCGACGAGCAAAGTCAGCATAGGCGGCCCCCAGACCCAGCCTGATAGCGTGGCCAGTAGCGATTCGATAGCAAGCATGCAACCCCCTTAAGCAGTGCGATTGTGCAGGGCAGATTATGCGGGAGAAAAGTCGGCGCTGGTGAGACGGCGGGGATCGTTTAGGGTATTTAGCGCCAGAGGTTGAAATAGCCAAAAGTCAGCTGGATGCGTTAGCAAACGTAAATGCATCCGCAAAAAAATCTTCCACCGATAATCCTTGCGCAATGAAATCGCGTTGTGCCGCTTCTACCATCGCCGGTGCGCCACAGGCGTAAACCTGAAATGCGCCAAGCGATGATTGATCTTCCAGCACCGCCTGATGTACCAGCCCCGTGCGGCCTGTCCATTGATCTTCTAGCATGGGTTCGGAGAGCACGGGCACATAGCGGATATGCTCATGTTCCGCTGCCCAGCGTTCCGCCAATTCATGCAGATACAAACCCGCCCGGTTGCGTGCACCCCAGTAAAGCGTGAGCGGCCGCGGTTGGCCATTTTTTATATCATGCTGCAATGCATGCTCGATGATGCTCTTGATCGGCGCAAAGCCGGTGCCGCCAGCGATGAAAATGATGGGTTTAGCTGAATTTTCACGCAGATGGAAAGTGCCCAAGGGGCCACGCAAGCGCAGAATATCCTTGACCTTCATGTGCTGGAACACGTGCGAGGTAAATTCGCCACCCGCAACGTGGCGGATATGCAATTCAAGCAGCAGGTTGGTCGGTGTGGTACTTGCCGCGACAGGCTGGGTTTTCAGGCTGTCCTGCCTAGTGTTCACGGGCGCGTTGGCGATGGAAAAGGCGCGCGTTTTTCCGTCTTTCAGCAAAAACTCGATGTACTGGCCGGGCAAAAATTGCAGTTGTTCATGCACGGGGAGTTTTAAGGTCAGGATGATTACGTCATCCGCCAGCCTATCCATTTTTTCCACGCGACAGGGCAGGGTTTTGACGGGCATATCAGTGACGCTGGCGACTTCACGGCAAGCCAGCACAACGTCCGTGAGCGGTTTGGCGCAACAGAACAGCGCGTAGTTGTCGGCGCGATCCGCCATCGACAGCGCTGTTGCTTGACTCGCGCCATGATCGACCAAGCCTTCCAGCACCTTGCCCTTGCATGAGCCGCAGGCACCATTGCGGCAGCCGTAGGGCAGCACAAAGCCCGCGTTCAATGCCGCTTGCAGCAGGGTGTCTTCACCGGAGGTTAAAAAATTTTGTCCGCCGGGGGACAGCGTAACGGAAAGGGAGGGCGTGGATGACATGCGATAATCACTCAATATGAAAAGGTTTGGTTAGCGATGGTTCGTGCGGCAAAAGTGCATTCAGGGCCTGTTGTGCACCGGCGGTTATTGGTCATCGGCTGCGGTGATGTGGTGCGCCGCATGCTTCCACAACTGCTGCAACGCTGGCAAGTGCTGGCTTTGGTGCGCGTGTGGGATCCGTATTTGGCGGCGCTGGGCGTGCGGCAAGTGGTAGGCGACTTGGATCAACCTGGCAGCTTGCGTCGTCTGGCTGGCTTGGCCGATGCGGTGCTGCATAGTGCGCCACCGCCGGCAGATGGCTTGCGCGACACCCGCATGCAACACTTGATCAGCGCATTGCGACGGGGAAAAAGTTTACCACGGCGATGGGTGTACATCAGTACGACGGGCATTTATGGCGACCATCAGGGCGGACCGGTGGGCGAGGCATTGGGCGCCGTGCGGTGGGGCAGGCGAGAGAAGGCGAATGCAGCAGAGACTGCGCGTCAAGGCAAAAAGTCGGCTCGGGCGATACGGCGTATGGATGCGGAAGGGCAGTTGCGTGGACTGATGCCGACAATCAAGCAGATACCCCAGTCGCCATCTGTGCGATACCGCAAGCCGAATCCCGCGCGACACACTCGGGGTGGTAGATGCACTCTTAGGCCGCGCGCTTGCTGCGTCAGCATTCTGCGCGCGCCGGGCATTTATGCGGCGGATCGCTTGCCGTTAGCGCGCTTGCGCGAGGGTTTGCCGCTGTTTTTGCCGGACCAGGACAGCTACACTAACCACATTCACGCGCTGGATCTGGGGCGCGCTTGTCAAGCCGCCTTGCGGCGCGGGCGGCCTAATCGGGCGTATAACATTTGCGATGATTCCGCGCTGAAAATGGGCGAGTGGTTTGATCTGCTGGCGGATGAATTCTCCTTGCCCAGAGCGCCGCGTTTGGCGCGGGAGGAGGTCAAGCAGGCGGTATCGCCCATGCAATGGTCATTCATGCGTGAATCGCGCCAGCTGGACAATGGCCGCATGAAGCGCGAACTGGGTGTCTTTTTGCGCTACCCGACGGTTGAATCAGGAATCAAGAAAAATAATGAAAAATAAGGATTCTGTATGCTCTGGATAAAAGCATTTCATCTGGTTTTCGTTGTCAGCTGGTTTGCCGGCCTGTTCTATTTGCCGCGCATTTTTGTCAATCTCGCCATGGTGGCGGATACGCAGTCGGCCGAATATCAGCGCTTGCTGCTCATGGCCAAAAAGCTGTATCGCTTTGTTACGCCAATCGCGGTACTGGCGATAGGCCTGGGCTTCTGGTTGTGGTTCGGCTTCGGCTTTTCGGGCGGCTGGCTGCATGCCAAAACCGCGTTGGTCGCGGGGCTCGTGGCTTACCATGTTTGGTGCGGCCGCTTGCTGGCGCAATGTGTTGCGGGCAAGACGCCGCATGGGCATGTGTGGTTTCGCTGGTTTAATGAAGTGCCGGTGATCGTGCTGGTCGCGATTTGTATCCTGGTGGTTGTTAAACCTTCTTTTTGAAAGTAATCCTGTTGATGAATGCCTATTTTGCAACTTGCCCGCGTGGCCTGGAAGAACTCTTGGCGGAGGATTTAACCGCCTGTGGCGGCAGTTATGTGGCGCGTGTGCCGGGAGGTGTTGCGGCCAGTGGCGATTTGGCGTTCGAGTACCGCGTGAATCTCGAATCGCGCATTGCCACGCGGCTTTTGCGCCGTGTTGCCAGCGCCGACTATCGCAATGAGGCGGATATTTATCAGCTCGCCTACAGCACTGCCTGGCAGCAGCTGTTTTCGGTTGATCGCTCGATTCGGGTGTATGTCACAGCGATCAAGTCGCCCTTGAAAAGCCTGGAATTCATCACCCTGAAAGTGAAAGATGCGGTGTGCGACCGCTTTCGCGCCGAGACCAGCCGCCGCCCCAGCGTGAATACCAAAAACCCTGAAGTGCGCATCCATGTGTTCCTGACAGATCGCAATGCAACACTGTATCTCGATACCTCGGGCGAGCCGTTGTATCTGCGTGGACACAAGCTGGCCAAGGTGGGCGCACCGTTAAAAGAAAATCTGGCGGCAGGCATTTTGCGCTTGACCGGCTGGCAGCCCGGTACACCTTTGCTGGATCCGATGTGCGGCAGTGGCACGTTTTTGCTGGAAGCTGTGCAAATCGCCCTGGATGATGCGCCGGGTTTATCGCGCGAGCCGGGCGGCTTTGGTTTTGAACATCACAAGGCATTTAACCCCACGTTATGGCGCAGCCTGCAGCGAGGGGCGGCAGAGCGCCGGCGCGAAGTGTCTGCGCAAGATGGCCTGCAGATTTTCGGTAGTGATATGGATGCCGATGCAGTAAGCCGCACGCGGCAAAATCTGGCGCATGCCGGGCTGGATGGCATCGTTGAGCTGGAACAAGCCGATATCCTCAAACGCACAGCACCTGCGGCCAGTGGCGTGATGGTCGCCAACCCACCGTATGGCGAGCGCCTGGGCAGCGCGGAGGAGCTGGCGGCGTTTTATCCGCTGCTGGGCAATGCGTTAAAACAGCATTTTGCTGGCTGGCACTGCTGGTTTTTGTCTGCCGACACCCAGTTACCCAAACTCATTCGGCTGCAAACTTCACGCAAAACACCGCTTTACAACGGTGCGCTGGAATGTCGTTTGTACGGTTTTGATATGGTGGCAGGTAGCGCACGCCGCAAGGTGATAGATGGTCAGTAGATTAGGCTGGATGGCCGCAGCGCGTTGTTGCACGATAGCCCTTGCCCCAAACCAAAACACACTTCAAAGATAAGTAGCGCTAAACCAAGGCCAGAGATAACGATAGCTTGCGCCAGCAAAAATCATAGCCCACAACCATTTATTGGTGAGGATGTGAAATAACGACAAGGGTTCATCTGCGCGCGAGCCTGTTTTTTCCTGTGCAGTACGAGCCTTCTGTGTGACAGGTGTGCGGGAAACGGTCGGGCTGCTGAACGAATCGACTTTAACTGGCAAACTATCTTCTGCTTCGATTTTTTTGCATGCTTCGCCGAATGGAATGTTCAGCCGTTTAGCTAAACGAATGGCGCGTACCATCACATTGGTTTCCGCCAAGAACACCAGTTCTGCTGCTATTTCAATAGGGAAGCCTTGGCGTGAACCATCACGCGAGTCAAAAATTAACTCGCGCACGAAAATATTCAGCTCCGGCGAGCCCCATAGGCCACAGATTTTTTTTGTTAAATGATCAATGCTTTCTAACGCGGCGCGCGAGGAATCAACCTGGCTGGATAATTGTGTAACAGACATGGTGTTCAAACAATATCGAGATGGCCAATGCCGGAATGCAAATCTTTATTGTGCGACTCTTTGCCGTGTAACTTGAGCATGAGGCGTACTTCGTTCATTGAGTCAGCGAAGCGCAGGGCATCGTCGTAACTGATGCGATCCGCTTCATGCAGATCAAACAAGGCTTGATCAAAGGTCTGCATGCCGAGTTCGCGCGATTTTTTCATGATCTCTTTAATTTCATGCACATCGCCTTTGTAGATTAGATCAGAAATTAATGGTGAGTTAAGCAGCACTTCAACGGCAGCAGCACGCCCCTTGCCTTCTTTGACGGGGATCAGGCGCTGCGAGACAATGCCTTTTAAATTCAGCGACAGATCCATGAGCAGCTGCGGGCGACGTTCCTCCGGGAAAAAGTTGATGATGCGATCCAGAGCCTGGTTGGAGTTGTTGGCATGCAGGGTACCCAGGGCGAGATGGCCGGTTTCGGCGAAGGCAATGGCGTGCTCCATGGTTTCGCGGTCACGAATTTCGCCAATCAAGATGACGTCTGGTGCTTGGCGCAGGGTATTTTTTAGCGCAATTTCCCATGAGTCGGTATCTACGCCGACTTCGCGCTGAGTAATCACACAGTTTTTGTGTTCATGCACATATTCAACGGGGTCTTCAATCGTGATGATGTGGCCATGGCTGTTTTGGTTACGATAGCCGATCATCGCTGCCAATGAAGTGGATTTTCCGGAGCCTGTGCCACCAACAAAAAGCACTAACCCGCGCTTGGACATCACGATGTCCTTGAGCACTGGCGGTAGTTTGAGCTCATCAAAATCTGGAATTTTTACATTGATCGTACGTAATACCATACCGACACGGCCTTGCTGAACAAAAGCATTCACGCGAAAGCGCCCGATACCCGAGGGGGAAATAGCGAAATTGGCCTCCTTGGTTTCTTCAAACGCCGCTGCCTGCTTGTCGTTCATGATGGCGCGCGCTAATTCTTGCGTGTGCTGAGGTGTTAAGACTTGTGTCGTTGCCGGCGTGAGCTTGCCATCAATTTTCATGGCGGGCGGGAAGCCGGAAGTAATAAACAAGTCAGAGCCATTTTTGTGCATCATCATGGCCAATAGCTGGTACATGAATTTCAAGCCTTCATCGCGTTCCATGGTTTTCCTTAAGCAATTCTTCGATGATTAACCGAGAAAATTATCTTTATTAGCGGCTTTAGTGCGTGCTTCGGTGGGTGAGATGATGCGGCGTTTAACCAAGTCTTGCAGGTTTTGATCCAGTGTTTGCATGCCGAATTGCTGGCCTGTTTGTATTGAAGAATACATTTGCGCAACTTTCGCTTCGCGAATCAGGTTGCGAATGGCGGGAGTGCCGATCATGATTTCATGGGCGGCAACACGGCCGGTACCATCCATGGTTTTGCATAAGGTTTGTGAAATGACGGCTTTAAGGGATTCAGACAGCATGGCGCGTACCATTTCTTTTTCTGCTGCAGGAAAGACATCAATAATCCGGTCAATCGTTTTAGCGGCAGAGGAGGTATGCAGGGTACCAAATACCAGATGGCCGGTTTCCGCAGCGGATAAGGCTAAGCGTATGGTTTCCAGGTCGCGCATCTCGCCCACCAGGATAACGTCTGGGTCTTCGCGGAGCGCGCTGCGAAGAGCGTTATTGAATGAGAGGGTATGTGGCCCGACTTCGCGCTGATTGATGAGGCATTTTTTGGATTCATGAACAAATTCAATGGGGTCTTCTACGGTCAAAATATGGCCGAATTCATTTTCATTCTTGTGGTTCACCATGGCCGCCAGGGTGGTGGATTTGCCGGAGCCTGTCGGTCCGGTAACAAGCACAATGCCACGTGGTTGGTCTGCGAGTTCAGCAAAAATTTTTGGCGCTTTCAGATCGTCTAACGACAAGATTTTCGAAGGAATTGTTCGCATGACAGCACCTGCGCCACGATTTTGCACAAAGGCGTTCACGCGGAAACGTGCCAGGTTAGGCACGGCAAAAGAAAAGTCACACTCCAGATTTTCTTCATATACCTTGCGCTGGCCATCATTCATGATGTCATAGATCATGCCGTGCACTTCCTTGTGCTCCATCGGTGGCAGATTGATGCGGCGCACATCGCCATGCACGCGAATCATGGGTGGCAAACCGGCAGAAAGATGCAAATCTGATGCACTATTTTTAACGACAAAGCTCAAGAGTTCGGTAATGTCCATGAAATTTTCCTATAAAAGGGTGCGGTATACTTTCAGCGCGTTATATGACAACAATCCAAACCAACTTGCAAGCAGTTCACGCCCGTATCGCAGCGGCTTGCGTGCGGGCTGGACGACCGGAGAACAGTGTTACGTTGCTGGCGGTGTCAAAAACATGCCCGGCAACAAAAGTGATCGATGCGATCTCTTGTGGACAAAATGCTTTTGGCGAGAATTATGTACAAGAAGGCGTGGACAAAATTATCGCACTCGCCAATGAGCATACCCGGTTGAATACAACTGAAAACCAGGCGTTAAACCCGGTATTGAATCTCACCTGGCATTTTATTGGCCCGTTGCAAAGCAATAAAACGCGGTTAGTGGCCGAATATTTTGATTGGGTACAATCAATCGATCGATTGAAAATTGCTGAACGTTTAGCGATGCAACGGCCGGAATATTTACCGCCTTTGCAAGTCTGTATCCAGGTAAATATATCGGGCGAGGCGACCAAAAGCGGATGCTCGCCTACTGATCTGCCTGTGCTAGCCCGGGCGATCAGGGCATTGCCGGGTTTGTGTTTGCGTGGCTTAATGGCAATTCCGGAGCCTTCGGATGATGAGGCGCTGCAGTATCGACAATTCAGACAGTTGAGCGGCCTATTGGCACAGCTTAACGCTGAGGGGTTTGCCCTGGATACGTTGTCAATGGGCATGTCACACGATTTGGAAATGGCGATTCTGGCCGGGGCAACGATGGTACGCGTAGGGACAGCAATTTTTGGCGAGCGGGTGATCGCTTGAGTGAAGCTTAGGTGTATCCGACAGTTATTGATTGGTAAACAACACAAGTAGATGGTGGAAATCTTTATGAAAATTACATTTATCGGTGGTGGCAATATGGCTACTGCACTCATCGGCGGGCTGCTGAAAAAAGGTTATTCAGCAGCGGCAATGCAGGTCGTTGAACCTTATGCTGAGGCGCGAGATCGGTTGACAGAGGTTTTTGGTGTTCGTGCGATAACTGCAGTTGATCCGGCAGCATTGCATTGCGATGTGCTTGTGCTGGCGGTTAAGCCGCAGCAGATGAAGGCTGCCGTGGCTGATTTGGCAGGCAAGCTTTCCACGCAAGTGGTGTTGAGTATTGCCGCTGGATTGCGCGTGGCGGATATGGCCGCATGGCTGGGTTACAACAAAATTGTGCGGGCAATGCCGAATACGCCGGCCTTGATTGGTGCCGGCATGGCGGGTTTATTTGCTGACCCAAGCGTGAATGAAGAGGAGCGGCAGCAGACTGAAAAAATTCTGCAAGCTGTTGGTATGACAGTATGGGTTAAAGATGAGGCGCAAATTGATGTAATTACTGCGGTGTCTGGTAGCGGGCCAGCGTATGTTTTTTACTTTATTGAGGCGCTTGAGACGGCGGCGCAAAGTTTAGGGCTGGATGCAGCAGCGGCGCATCAGTTGGCTGTGCAAACCTTTGTTGGTGCATCACAGCTGGTGGCGATGAGTGACGAATCTGTGGCGACGTTGCGTGAGCGCGTGACTTCCAAAGGAGGAACTACAGAGGCGGCATTAACGATATTTGCCCAGATGGGGGTGGCAGACGGAATAGAACAGGGCGTGGTAGCGGCTGCTGTACGCGGACGGGCGCTGGGCGAGTTGTTTGGTCAGTAATTATTTTCCGGGTTATTTTTTATGCTGATGCAACTCCTGATGTTTCTTGTCGATACCCTGGCTGGATTTTTTACGCTGGCTTTGTTGATACGCTTTATTTTGCAGTGGGTTAAAGCGCCGTTCCGTAATCCGCTGGGGCAGTTTGTGATTGCAGTGACTGATTGGGCAGTGCGTCCGACACGACGCCTGATTCCCGGGTTTTTTGGTTTGGATATGGCAAGCCTGGTATTGGCGTGGTTTACACAGCTACTCATGTCTGTTGTATCGGTGGGTTTTTCAGCAGGTGTTACACATCTATTTGAGATGGTTGGCACCGTCTCACCAGCGCCGATATTGATGCTGATGATTCTGGCAGTGATTTTGGTCGCGAAACTGGCCTGCTATGTAATGCTTGGCGCGGTATTGATGTCTGCATTATTTTCTTGGGTGAATCCCAATGCACCATTGGCGGATGTGGTGAATGCAGTGAGCTATCCACTTCTTAAGCCTTTGCGCTGGATTCCTCTTTTGGGTGGTGTGGATCTGTCACCATTGGCATTTGTCGTGCTGTTGCAAATGTTAATGATGGTGCTCGAACGTCTGCGCTGGGCTGTTATTGCGGGATGAGCTGGCAACAGGTGGGCGCTGATGGCATGCTGCTTAAGCTGCATATTCAGCCCGGCGCGAAAAAAACGGCAGTCGCAGGGCTGCACGGTGATGCGCTAAAAATTCGCTTGCACGCACCGCCGACAGATGGGTTGGCAAATGCCGAATTGATTTCATTCTTGGCGCAGCATTTAGGCGTTCCCAAAGCAAGTGTCTCGCTTTTATCCGGTGCAACTTCACGCGCTAAGCGGGTGCATGTGGCAGGTTTGGGGCTTGAGTCCTTGTTGGCATCAAGCCTTGTTCAGATGATCAATCAGTCGGTTTGATCGTGAGCATAGGCGATGTATCCGTCTATGAGTGTGTAACGTACCCGCCCAGGGAGCTCCAAGCCGAGAAAAGGTGTGTTTTTGCCTTGGCTTTTAAGATGATTGCGGCTGACCTGAAAGCTTGCGGATGGGTCAAACACACAAATGTCAGCGGCTAGTCCTGGTGTAATGCGGCCAACATCAACCCCCATAATGCGTGCCGGATCAATGGTAATGCGAGCAAGTGCTGTGAGCAGCGGCAGCTTCATTTCATTGGCCCATTTCAAGGTGAGGGGGAGCAATAGTTCCAAACCTGTTGCGCCAACTTCTGCTTCGCCAAAGGGTCTTTGTTTGCCATCATCATCCACGGGCGTATGGTCGGAACACAAGGCAGTGATTGCACCAGAGGCCAAGCCTGTGCGTAAAGCATCGCGGTCACGTTGGGTGCGCAAGGGTGGGTCTAGTCGGGCATGCGGATTAAAAAAGCCGATATCGTGATCACACAAATGCAGGTAATGCACGGCTGTGTCGCAGGTGACGGGAATGCCTGCAGCACGTGCAGCAACAATCATGTCGACACCCGCAGCAGAGGAGATGCGGGTCACATGCAGGCGTACGCCAGTTTCGCGGGCTAATTGCAAGAGTGTGGCCAAGGCAATGGTTTCTGCGGCAACGGGTATGCCAGTAAGCCCCAGGCGCGCAGCAATTTCTCCTTCATGGGCGACGCCTGATTGAGCGAGAAAAGGATCTTGTGCTTGCAACCAGACGGGAAAATCAAAAGTGGCGGCATATTGCATGGCGCGCAATAACACTTGTGTATCAACAATCGCTTGGTTCGCATGGCCAAAAGCCACGCAGCCGGCTTCATGGAGCTCTGCCATTTCGGTTAATTGTTTTCCGGCAAGCTGTACCGTGAGCGCGCCGACGGGATGTACGTGGGCAAACGCTGGCAAGCGTGCGCGATGGGTAAGCATTTCTACCAGCCCGGGTTCATCCAGCACCGGGTCGGTGTCCGGCGGGCAAGCTAGGCGTGTGACACCACCTGCAGCAGCGGCTGCCATTTCGGATTCGAGCGTAGCTTTGTACTCAAAACCGGGTTCTCTTAAGCGGGCGGAAAGATCAATCAAGCCTGGACAAATGATGCAGCCGGTGGCGTTTAGCACTTTTTCGGCTTTGAAGCCTTGCGGCGCCGTCCCGCCAGTGCCGACTATTTTGCCGTTGGCAATGAATACGTCTGCAAGCTGGTCGGTATGGCTTGCTGGATCAACTAGTCGGCCGTTCTGAATGTGAATGTTCATATCAGGCTCCTGACAGCATGGCCATTACCGCCATGCGCACGGCAATACCAAAGGTGACTTGCGGGAGAATGACCGCTTGTCCACCATCGGCGACGGCGGAGTCAATTTCGACGCCACGGTTCATCGGTCCGGGGTGCATCACGATGGCATCGGGTTTAGCTAATGCGAGCTTTTCAAGGGTGAGGCCGTAAGCCTTGAAATACTCTTGTGCACTAGGCAACAAGGCACCTTGCATGCGTTCATTTTGCAAGCGCAACATCATTACCGCATCGACTCCGCGCAGCCCTTCTTTCATGTCGTGAAACACCCGCACACCCATGCGCTCAATGCCGCTGGGCAAGAGCGTTTTGGGTGCAATCACACGCACTTCCGGTACGCCGAGCGTGGTCAAAGCGTGAATCTGGCTGCGTGCAACGCGAGAGTGCAGCACGTCGCCAACGATAGCAACGGTTAGTTGGGTGAGATCTTTTTTGTAGTGACGGATGGTGTACATGTCGAGCAGGCCCTGNNGCATTGATGATATGGATGTGATCCTGCCCTGTTGCGGCCAGATGTTGCGCTAAAAGATAAGGTGCGCCGCTGGCGGCATGGCGAACAACAAACATGTCGGCTTGCATGGCCGCTAAATTGTCAGCGGTATCCAGCAGCGACTCGCCTTTGCTGGCCGNNAAAAACAGGTTGAAAATGCTTTTGCCTCGCAAGAGAGGCAGCTTTTTCACTTCGCGTTCCGCGACTTCGGTGAAGGGTAGAGCAGTATCTAGAATGCGCGTGAGCATCTCGCGAGATAAGCCTTCAATGCTCAATAGATGGTTCAGCTCACCCTGACGGTTAAGTTGGGGATTGCGGTGTGTGCTGGTCTGCGTCGTCATGGCAATAGAGTCATTTCCCGGTCTCTCCGTGAGGTTCCGCCGTTAATTGAAAAGTCAGCGTGCCATCTTCTGCACGTGTCAGGGCAAGCATTTGTGCGGCAGGCAGGGTGATGGTCTGTGCGCAATAAGTTGGCGCAATAGGCAACTCGCGTCCACCACGATCAACCAAAACAGCGAGTTCAATTTTGTCAGGGCGGCCGTAATCGAAAAGCTCGTTCATCGCTGCGCGCGCGGTGCGGCCGGTGTAGAGTACGTCATCGACAATGATGAGATGTGCGCCTTCGGTGGCAAAAGGGAGGTGAGATTTTCCGCCACCTTTATGCAGGCCGCGCTGGTTGTAATCGTCGCGATAGAACGAAACATCAATCACGCCGAGTGTCGTTTGCAGCCCTAGTAGTGCATGTAAGCGAGTGGCAA
This sequence comes from Rhodocyclaceae bacterium UBA6160, assembly GCA_002422995.1. GTDB lineage: Bacteria > Pseudomonadota > Gammaproteobacteria > Burkholderiales > Rhodocyclaceae > Rugosibacter. The sequence continues at coordinate 27,279 of DIUK01000068.1, read as the reverse complement.
CCCAGGCGCCACCGGTGTGGATGCCAACCAGGATGGTGTGTGTAACATCCACGCTTGGCTGCATTTTTCGGGCGAGTTGCTGGCAGAGTGCTTCAGCGTCGCTTGGCGGTAGCTTATTCATTGGCATGTGGTGTCGTTATTTTTCGGCTATTTCGTGCGTTTGCGCAGCGTGGTGATCCAGCCAGCTTTGCAGGATGATGCGTGCGGCTTCGGCATCTATCGCGGCTTTGCGCTCTTGCCATGAATGTCGGCGCTGGCGAGACGGCGTATCCATCGGATTGATGGGTTCGCGCAGGGCTGCATCGGCTTCGAGAGAGCTAAAGCGTTCATCTACTTCGTCTACTGGCAGGGCAAAGCGGCCGCGCAGTTGATTGGCAAAACGTGTACACCTCGCGGTCATGTCGTGCGGGCTGCCATCCTCATGGCGCGGACTGCCAACAACCAGGCGCGTTGGCTGCCATTCGCGAATCAGTTCGCCAATAGCGGCAAAGCGCGCTGTATTGTCTTCTTTTTGAATGCATGACAGCGCACGAGCCTGCCCCAGGCGCAATTCGCCGATGGCGACGCCAATGCGCTGCAAGCCAAAGTCAAAAGCGAGCAGAGTTGCATCAGGCATGACCGGCGACATCAGATAAATTGAGAAAATCGACCCCAAGTGATTGCATGGCTGAGGCTAAGCGTGTTTCACTGGGAACATTAAATAAAATATGCGACGAGGCTTCAACGGTGAGCCAGGTATTTTGCGCCAGCTCCCATTCCAGCTGACCGGCTGTCCAGCCGGCATAACCGAGCGTAACCAGTACATCACGGGGTTCACCTGTATCACCCATGGCTTGCAAAATATCACGCGAGCTGGTGAGTGAAATATCATCGGTGACACGCAAGGAGCTTTGCCAGGGATGGCTTGCCCGATGAAGCACAAAGCCGCGATCGGTTTGTACGGGCCCGCCTGAATGCACGGGTAGATTGGCATAACGCTCTGTGGGGGATCCCTCATTTAGCGGAATGGAGACGCGGGCAAACAGTTCGGCCAAACGAATGTCCATCGGACGGTTAATGATGATGCCAATCGCACCGTCGACGGTGTGTTCGCAAACATAGATTAACGAACGCGAAAAATCTGGATCTGCCATGGCCGGCATGGCGATTAGAAAATGATTTGTGAGGCAAGTGGTTTCCATAACGATGGTCGTATTGTAATCTGGCATGCTATTTTTGTTGGTGTATTTAGCAGTGCTCAAAAGCGCATTCAAGTGGCTTTCTGGCAGACGCTGATTGCGGTTTATGCAGTATTCCTCTTGGGTGTCCTATTCGATATGTCTTCGGCTCTGGTCTGGTTTCGCCGTGATTTGCGCATTGAGGATCATGCGGCGCTTTTTCATGCCTTAACAGCGCACGAAGCAGTTTACTGTGTGTTTGTTTTCGACATAAACATTTTGAATCAGTTGCCCAGCGCAGATCGGCGCATTGAATTTATTTTGAGATCAGTAGAAGCACTGGCAGACGAATTGCAGGCGCTAGGGGGACATTTAATTGTGTTGCATGGGGATCCGGTGCTTGGTATTCCGGCATTAGCTGCGCAATTGAAGGTGCAAGCGGTGTATGCAAATCGAGATTATGAGCCTGCAGCCATGCTGCGCGATGCTGCAGTGAAAGAGGCACTGTTATCCACAATAGCGGGAGTACCCATCGATTTTTTGACATTCAAGGACCAAGTGATTTTTGAGTGTGATGAGGTGTTGACGCAACAAGGCACGCCTTTTTCAGTATTCACGTCTTATAAAAATGCCTGGCTACAAAAGCTCGCGCCTGTTCATTTGCAAAGCTATCCGGTCGCTCGCCATGCAGGTTCCCTGGTGCCTGAAAATGCGCATGGGCTACGTGTTGATCACGCGATGGGCGAGGGTACATTGACTGACGTAGTGCGCTATGCCAAGCTGCCGACACTGACTGACCTGGGCTTTGAGCCGACGAATCTGGCCAGCTTACCCATGCCTGTCGGCATGCAGGGTGCGCGCCGTTTATTTTTGGAGTTTACCGAGCGCATCGATCATTACGCGAGCGATCGTGATTTCCCTAGCGCAAATGGTACGTCGAGCTTGTCGCCCCATTTGCGCTTTGGAACCATATCCATTCGCCAGCTGGCGAATTACGCACAGGGTGAAGCGGGTCGTGGTGCAGCAACCTGGCTATCCGAGTTGATCTGGCGCGATTTTTATCACATGATTTTGTGGCATCACCCGCAAGTTGTCACACAGGCGTTCAAGCCTGCGATGAACTCCCTTGTGTGGGACGACAGGCCGGATTTTTTGGTTGCCTGGCAGGAAGGTAGAACGGGTTATCCATTGGTGGATGCAGCAATGCGACAATTGTTGCAAACAGGCCTGATGCATAATCGCTTGCGCATGCTGTCCGCTTCTTTTCTAACGAAGGACTTAGGTGTTGATTGGCGTTTTGGTGAAGCCTGGTTTGCACAGCATCTACTGGATTATGATTTGGCAGCAAACAATGGTGGCTGGCAATGGGCGGCTTCTACCGGCTGTGATGCGCAACCATGGTTTCGTATTTTTAATCCGGTCACTCAGTCTGAAAAATTTGATCCTCAGGGGGTGTTTATTCGTCGCTATTTGCCGGAGTTGGCATCCGTTCCCGAAAAATACATTCATGCCCCCTGGAAAATTCCAAGCAGGCAAGCGAGTTTGTTAATGGGCCATGCTGAGGATGGGGCGGCAAGCGGTTACCCATTGCCCATTGTTGATCACCTAAACGCCCGTGAGCGAACGCTGCAACGATTTTCTTTGGTTAATAAAGTACAGGCCAATAAAGGACTCAAGGAGAAACTTTCATGAATATTCCGGTAAATACACAAGCAGGTTTCGGGATGATGATCCCTCAAATCGTTTCAAGACTTCGACAAGTCGGGAGAAGGTTTTTCGTGCTGGGATGTCTCGGTTTATTGCTACCTGCGCCAGTCTTGGCGCAGGTACCTGATGTGGGGAGTGTTGCGCCTGCCATTACTTTGCCTGATCAAGATGGCAAAACTTGGCGATTGGCAGATCAACGAGGGCATTGGGTTGTTCTGTATTTTTATCCGAAGAATGATACGCCGGGCTGTACTGAGGAGGCATGCCAGTTTCGTGATGACTGGCATGCACTGACCAGCTTGGGTGCTCATGTGGTGGGTGTGAGTGTCGATGCGATCGCCTCGCACAAAAAGTTCTCTTCAAAGTACCATTTACCCTTTCCGTTATTGGCCGATGAAGCTGCGAGCGTAGCTCGCAGTTATGGTGCGGTGTCAGATTTTTTGGTTGTTAAACTAGCCAAACGGTATACCTTCTTGATCGACCCGCAAGGGAAAATTGCAAAAACTTATTTGCAGGTTGATACGTCTCGCCATTCCAAGGAAGTGGTTGAGGATTTGCAGCGGTTGAAAAATAAATGAGCTGGGGACAAGCAACGCCGGAGTGAAAAGCATAGGCGCAAAAAAGCCACGATGAGATAGTTGCTATCTCATCGTGGCTTTTTTATTGGGGTATCATTTTTTCAGGTTGTCACGAATCTCGCGCAACAACACAATATCCTCAGGTGTGGGTGCAGGCGCTGCGTCAGGCGCGGAGCCTTTCAAGCGGTTCACAATTTTTACCATCTGGAAAATGACAAAAGCCAGAATCAGGAAGTTAATCAAAATCGTTAAGAAGTTGCCATAGGCTAAAAGTGATGCACCTGCTTTGGTCAGTGACTCATAAGTTGGTATACCTTCAACTGCTTTAACGGGGGGTGAAAGCTGGATATACATCTCGGAGAAGTTGACGTTGCCAATGACTTTGCCAATGAGCGGCATGATGATGTCTTTGACCAGTGAGTCAACGATTTTTCCAAATGCACCGCCAATGATGACGCCAACGGCCAAGTCCATCACATTGCCTTTGGATATGAATTCACGAAATTCTTGGACCATTCCCATTTATTTTCCTTTTCAAGAGAGTGAAACTTGAGTAATTAACTATAGCAGCCAATCTATGGATCTTCAAAACGATCTTTTTAACTTAAAGTACATACCCTGATGGCGTTTTACCATTCGTAAAAAGACAGAACATCAAGCCATTTGCTTTGAAAACTATACAGGACAAAAAACGAGTCTTTTAAAGCTGTTAATCATATTTAACAATCATATTGGAACCATGATGAAACCAAAAATACTTATCACCCGGCATTTTTTCCCTGAATTGGTCTCGCGACTGCAAATGTATTTCGAGGTGGATAACCATGGTAGCAATGAAGGGTTGCCGCCAGCTGAGTTAAAAGCGCGGTTAGCCGATAAAGCAGGCTTGCTGCTGTCGGTTGCGGATCCATTGCCAGCAGACATTATTGCGGCCGCACCGCATTTGCGTGCAGCATGCAATGTGGGGGTTGGCTACAACAACATTGATGTAGCTGCTTGCACGAAAGCGGGGATAGCTGTCACTAACACACCAGATGTATTGACCGAAACGACAGCTGATTTGGCGTGGGCTTTGTTGATGTCAGTCGCGCGTCGTTTGCCGATGGCAGAACGCTGGTTGCGTGAGGGGCAATGGGGTGCATGGCGCTATGACGTATGGCTGGGCACGGATGTGCATGATGCGACCTTGGGCATTATTGGCATGGGGCGCATTGGTCAAGCGGTGGCGCGGCGTGCCATGGGATTTGGCATGAAAACGATTTATCACAATCGTACGCGTTTAGCTGGGGAGATGGAGGCAAAATATCAAGCTAGTTGGGTAACAAAAGACACGCTGTTGCGTGAAGCAGACTTCGTGCTATTGCTCTTGCCGTACTCGCCTACAGTCCATCACTATATCGGTGAAGCAGAGTTGCGTTTAATGAAGCCGACTGCCCATCTGGTTAACGTCGCCCGTGGCGGTATTGTGGATGATGCGGCATTGATTACGGCGTTACGCGAGCGCCGACTTTGCGGTGCGGGTGTTGATGTGTTTGAAGGCGAACCAAAATTCAATCCGGATTTTCTGACATTGGATAACGTGGTGCTGACACCGCATATTGGATCAGCTTCAAAACAGGCGCGTATGGCGATGGGGATGCGTGCGGTGGATAATTTGATCGCTGCACTAACAGGTGAGCGGCCGAGAGACTGTGTCAATCCTGAGGTGTTGCAGTAACTGAATGAAACGTCTATCCCCGTAAAAAGTTCAAGGCAAAAAAATGGCGCTCTTAAAAAGAGCGCCATTTTTATTTTCGCTAAACCCAGCAGGAGTGATTGCCTTTGCTAGGTTTTGCTTAGCTTAGTTTAGTTATGATAAGCCGCTTCACCGTGTGACGTAATATCCAGGCCTTCGCGCTCTTCGTCTTCCGAGACACGCAGACCAACGATAAGGTCGGCGATCTTAAAGGCAATAAATGCAGCAACAGTAGTCCAGACAACTGTCAAGCCGACTCCTTTGGCTTGAATAATCAGTTGGCTGAGAATGCTGCCATAGCCTGCTTGCATTTCAAACCAGTTGTTGTAAAAGCCAACACCACCCAGGCTGGGGGCATTAAAGACGCCTGTCATCAGGGCACCAAAGATACCGCCTAAAGCATGCACACCGAATACGTCCAGCGCGTCGTCAGCTTTGAGCAATTTCTTGAGTCCAGTAACACCCCAGAAGCATAAGGGGCCAACTAGAAAGCCGATGGCAAAAGCACCCGGGATACCAACGTTGCCGGCAGCGGGGGTAATCGCAACCAGCCCTGCAACAGCGCCGGATGCGGCGCCCAGCATGGAAGGTTTGCCCTTGATGAGCCATTCGGTAAATACCCAGGACAAAACAGCACAAGCCGCCGCGAGGAAGGTGTTCATGAAGGCTAGCGCAGCGGAACCGTTAGCTTCCAAAGCTGAGCCTGCATTGAACCCAAACCAGCCGAACCACAGCATGGAAGCGCCAATCATGGTCATGGTCAGGCTGTGTGGTGACATGGCCTCTTTGCCAAAACCCACGCGTTTGCCGAGCATGTAAGCACCGACCAAACCTGCTACGCCAGCATTGATGTGTACCACAGTACCACCCGCGAAATCCAGCGCACCCCACTGCCAGATTAAACCGGCCTTGGCGTTCATTGCATCCACCACGTTGGCTGCGGTGTAAGCATCCGGACCCATCCAGTACCAAACCATGTGCGCGACAGGGATGTAGCTGATGGTGAACCAGATCACGGAGAAAATCAGGATGGCTGAGAATTTGACACGCTCAACGAGTGAGCCAAAAATCAAGCAGAGGGTGATAGCAGCAAATGTGGCCTGGAAAGCAACGAACACAATTTCATACATCGGCGTTGCTTTGCTGAATGTTGCGCCTAATGCAAAGGTGCCAGTGGATGCATCGAACACGCCTTTGAGGAAGAGTCGATCAAAGCCACCGATGAACGCATTGCCCTCAGTAAAGGCCAGGCTGTAGCCGTACACGCACCACAACACAGTAATTAACGAGAACACCACGAACACCTGCATCAGCACCGAGAGCATGTTCTTGGTGCGCACCAGGCCACCGTAGAACAAAGCCAGTGCGGGGATAGACATCAACAGCACGAGTGCTGTTGACATCAACATCCAGGCGGTATCGCCTTTATTGGGGACAGGGGCAGCAGCAACGGGAGCCGCTTCAGCAGCGACAGGTGCCGCTATGGCTGCAACAGCAGGATCGGCGGTGGCCGCATCAACAACAGGTGCTGTAGTCGTTACAGTGGCTGGGGCGGGCGCATCTTCTGCCCAAGCCAGGCTGCCAGCGTTAATCGCGCAGGCTGCCAGTAAAACAGTGAGTAGTTTCTTCATGGCTTTCCCCTTAAAGTGCAGCCTCACCGGTTTCACCGGTGCGGATACGGATAACTTGTTCCAAGGTGTAGACGAAAATTTTGCCGTCACCAATTTTTCCGGTGCGTGCGGATTTCTCTATTGCTTCAACTACTTGGTCAACGATGGCATCGTCAACAGCAGCTTCTATTTTGACCTTGGGCAGAAAGTCGACGACATATTCCGCACCGCGATACAGTTCAGTATGTCCTTTTTGTCGCCCAAAGCCTTTCACCTCAGTGACCGTGATGCCTTGCACACCCACGGTGGCAAGAGCTTCACGCACTTCATCAAGCTTGAATGGCTTGATGATGGCAGTGATAAGTTTCATAAACATTCTCCTAGCAAGTTAAAACAATCAAAATTGAATACAGCGCAATTCATTAAGCGAAGACTGTGCCAAGTCGGTGTTGTAAGCAATTTGAGTACAAAACTAGTTGTTATGGCTGATAGAACAGCCGTTGTTTTAAGTCGTCGCACTAAAAAGGTGCTTTATTGGCGAGTTGATTCATTGTGGTGCATTGCCTGATTCAAGTGTTTTGCTGTTGAACCTGTCGCAGGAAAATGCAGAATTTTGCATGTTAGACTTCTTGCTTAATGAGGAAATACATCATGCTTAATCCCAAGCTCTTTGAAGATGTTTCATCCAAAATCGCTTCTGTCATTGCCACTTCGCCTTTGGGGGATGTGGAGAAAAATGCCCGCGCGTTGTTAATGAGTGTGTTTGCCAAGCTGGATTTGGTGACGCGCGAAGAGTTTGATGTGCAGCGCGAAGTGTTGGCTCGCGCTTGCGAAAAACTTGCCAAATTAGAGACGCGGGTGGCTGAGCTAGAAGCCGAAAGAAAAATATCGCCAGCGCACTCTGCAAACGCACAATCAGCGGGTTCGAACTAATTCTCTATGGCGCTAGCGACGCTGCGTTCGCGGGCACTGTCTGGTTTATCGGCACCGGAAGTTACAGTTGAAGTGCATCTTACAGGGGGGTTGCCAAGCTTTGCGCTGGTCGGTTTGCCGGACACGGAAGTGAAAGAGGCGCGCGATCGTGTGCGCGCGGCGATTTTAAATAGCGGATTTGAGTTTCCGCAGCGACGTATTACCGTGAATCTTGCCCCGGCGGATTTGCCCAAAGAGTCCGGTCGCTTTGATTTGCCTATTGCGTTGGGCATCGTGATTGCCTCGGGGCAGTTAAAAGCGTCTGATCTGGATGATTATGAATTCGCGGGCGAATTGGCGTTGTCCGGGGCTGTGCGGCCGATTCGCGGGGCCTTGGCGATGTGTGCGGCAATCAATGCGGCACCTGATGGCATCGCCCCTCATGCCAAGCAGGCTACCCAGGCGACACCTCGTGCGGTAGCTGAGGTGGCAATTACAGCTGAAATCACAGTTGAAACCACTGCTGAAACCATAGCAGCAACCACAGCCGCAGCTACGGTGCAGCGTACATTTATTCTGCCGGTTGACAGTGCGCCTGAGGCAGCCTTGATTCGCGGCATGACAATTCTGCCTGCCAGCAGTTTGTTGCAAGTGTGTGCACACTTGGCCGGGCGGGAGTTGATTGCACCTTACGCCGTCTCGCCAGCGCCGACTTTTGCGCATTACCCCGATCTTGCCGAAGTCAAAGGTCAGGCGCCGGCCAAGCGTGCGCTGGAAGTAGCCGCCGCTGGTGGGCATAGCCTGTTGATGAGCGGCCCGCCTGGCGCGGGAAAATCCATGCTCGCGCAGCGCCTGCCCGGATTGCTACCCCGGATGACCGATAACGAAGCTTTGGCCGCCGCTGCCGTGCATTCACTGGCGGGCACGTTCAAGCTCGAGCACTGGGGGCAACGCACCTTCAGGTCGCCGCACCATTCTTCTTCCACCGCTGCGCTGGTGGGGGGCGGCAGTGTGCCGCGTCCGGGTGAGATTTCTCTGGCGCATAACGGGACGTTGTTTTTGGACGAATTGCCTGAGTTTCAGCGTGGTGTGCTCGAAGCCCTGCGCGAGCCACTGGAAACGGGCGTGATACATATCGCGCGTGCCGGTCGGCGGGCGGAATTTCCGGCGCGTTTTCAACTGGTAGCAGCGATGAACCCTTGCCCTTGCGGCTGGCTTGGCCACCCTGCTGGCAAATGTCGCTGTACGCCAGATCAAGTATTGCGTTACCGCGGCAAGTTATCCGGCCCGTTGCTGGATCGTGTGGATGTCATGATAGATGTGCCAGCCATTGCCGAGGCGGAGCTGTCCTCCCGCGAGCGAGGTGAGTCGTCCGCCACGGTGCGTGAGCGGGTGATGGCCGCGCGAGATAGGCAATTAGCCCGTCAAGGCAAACCCAATGCTCAACTTGATGCGGCCGAAGTGAGTGCATACGCCACGCCGGATGAGGCAGGCGCAAAACTGTTATCGCAAGCGATGGCGCGCTGGTCTTTGTCAGCGCGCGGCTATCATCGGATTTTGAAAGTTGCGCGCAGCATTGCCGATTTGGCCGGTGCTGAACACATTAGCGCTCCCCACGTGGCCGAAGCCATACACTATCGGCGCGGGCTGGCTGAGTAAGTGAGCAAGCTGAATTGTCGAGCAAGCACTGCAACAAGCCATGGATAAGGAAGTATCCATGGCTTGTGTGATGGTTATTTTTTGACTTTAGCTGCCTGGCAGCCGACAGTGGTTTTGCTTTGATATGCCACTAGCGGGCTGGGGCAATTGATTGGGGTATCCGGCGCCTTTGCACCTTTACCTGCTTTGCACCGGTAAGCGCCTAGACGGTCTGGTTTGCTGGTTAAGGTGTATCCCGCCGGGCACAGAGCGGCAACTTCCTTTTTGACTGCGGCTTCAACAACTAAGTTAACGGTTGCCTCGCCCATACAGCCAAAATGGGTAGTTACTTTTTTGCCTTCTGCTTTAATGGTGTAGGTGCCAGGATTGGCAAAGGTGTTGGTTACCGTCACAGGAAAGTGATCGTGCGTATCGTTGATTTTGATGTGTTGCTTATTGCCATCTCCAAATTCAACGCGCAAGCCACAACGGCTGGGGGCCTCGCCTTCTGCTGTGACGGTGACTTGCACAGGTTGCCCGGCCACGGCGGGGCTCGGTGAGGCGGTCACAGCAGCGATGCGACCAGAAGCTGCCAGGGCAGCCGATGGCGCTAGACTTAACGCCAAGGCGCTAGCCACGGCCAGGCTGAATAGAAGGGGAGTAAACTGGCACTTGAAGCGTTGCTGACGCAAAGTGTTTGCGGGTAAATCATGACTTTTTATCGTAGGCATAACGTTCCTCCTTGGGTTGAGTGCAATAGCTTAACGCAGTTCAGTGGTGTTTCATTACATAAGGAGTCGTATGAAAATCATGCGTTGGTTGGGCATCGCAATCGGTGCTGGATTTTTCTTGTTGGGTGCCGCTGTCATCGCGTTATATGCGTATTTTGACGGCGAAAAAATAAAAGCAGAAATTACCCGGCAAGTCATGACCAAAACCCAGCGTGAGTTGGCGATAACAGCGCCTGTCAAGTTGTCGTTCTGGCCGAATGTGGGTATCGTTTTGGGTAAGACCAGTTTGTCCGAGCCTAACAGTAAAAGCACTTTTTTGACGGTTGATTCTGCGCGCGTCTCTGTGGCGGTGATGCCTTTGTTTGCCGGTCAAGCAAGGGTCAACGGCATCGCTGCAGATGGTCTGCGTGTGACCTTGGTCAAACGTAAAGACGGCACAATGAATACCGCTGATCTGAGCCAGTTAAGCGGTAAAAATAAAGACGAAGGCAAGGATGAAAAAGTCGGCGCTGGCAAGACGGCGTTAAGCAAACTGGATATTGCAGATATTGCGCTGACTAATGCCCACGTGGTGTGGCAAGACGAGCAAGCCGGCAGCCAAACCACATTGGCTAGACTAAATATCACGACCGGGCAAGTTTTGGCAGAGAGTCAGCAGCAGACTATTGTGGTTGAAGATGTGGTGTTAAAGAATGTAGATTTTGTCCATAAGAATAACGTGACACGCAGCGCATTGGGCTTTGAAGGTTTAGCTTTTTCAGCCGATGAAGTGAATGCCAATGGCCAGTTAAAAACGGTATTGGCGAAAGCCATGACGCTTAGCACCCGGCAATTCATTCAACGCGACGATATCACCGGCAACATAACCCGCGCTCAAGGTGTGAGTTTGACGAGTGATCAAATGACAGTAGATGCCTTGCAAGGGACTGTGCAGGTGAATGGGTTGATGTTGAAAAATAAACAATTAACACAGCAAGATGGCAAGACCAGGGTGACAACACGGTTGGACGATGTGGATTTTTCAGCGGCGCATCTGGCAGCGCATCAGCCCAAGCAAACCTTGGCCATTGATAAATTTGCGTTCATTGCCAAAGGGCAACGCGGCAGCAATGCGTTTGCGATTGATCTTACCGCACCGAAACTCAATATCTCTCCCGACAAGGTGACCGGACAAACCATACAGCTCGCTGTGCAATGGGCCGGTAGTGGACGGCAAACTCGTGCGAAGATTAAGCTCGAAGGGGTCGAAGGGACGCTAAGCCAGGCCCGTATTGCTCGTATGGCTCTGGACGCAGAGTCGAAAAGCGGGCCAGCGATACTCAGTGTGAATCTCACTACGCCAGTGAGTGCAAACTTGGCTGAGCAAGTATTTTCGTTGCCCAATGTTGTAGGTTCGCTGGTGATGAGCAGCCCGGCCATGCCGATGAAGAAAGTAAATTTGCCGTTGAATGGACGTGCGAAAATCGATTTGAAAAAGCAAAACGGTAACCTCGTCTTGGCAACGCAGTTTGATGAGTCAAAAATTTTTGTGGATGCGCAGGCGAATAAATTTTCCCCACTGGATTTACGGTTTGGTTTCAAGGCGGATCGTCTGAATATGGACAAATACTTTCCACCCAAGTCGCCCGCAACGGTTGCTAATCAAGGCAATTCAGTCGCCGAAAAGTCTGCTCCACTTAATTTTTCGGCAATTCGCGGGCTGAATATGCAAGGTACGATACAAATTGGCGCATTGCAGATTCAAAATCTCAAGTTCGCGCAATTTAGCGCAAACCTAAATGCAGCCAATAACCGCTTGCTGATTTCTCCTGTGCGGGCAAACCTGTACGGGGGATCGATGAATGGCAGTCTGACAGTAGATGCACAAGACAATCGCGTTGTTATCAAGCAAAGTTTACTGGGCGTCCGCGTGCATCCGCTGCTGATGGATTTGGCAAAAAAAGATATTCTTGAGGGCACGGGAACGGTAAATGTGGATGTTGCGGGCCGTGGCGCGAGTGTGGACGCGCTGAAAAAATCGCTGACCGGTTCTGCGTCGATTGCGCTGCGTGATGGTGCGATCAAAGGGATTAATCTGGCACAAAAGTTACGCGACTTAAAAAATAAATTGGCGCTTAACAAAGCAACGGCAACAGATGATACGCAAGCATCACGAAAAGAAGAAAAAACAGACTTCTCTGAAATGACTGCCTCTTTTCAGCTGAACAAGGGCGTTGCGCACAACAATGATTTGTTCGCCAAGTCACCATTCCTGCGTTTGACAGGTGAGGGTGATGTAGATATCGGCCTTGGTCAAATCAATTATCTGGCCAAAGCCCGTGTGGTTAATACCAGTAGCGGTCAAGACGGCAAAAATGCCGATCAAGTCGCAGGGGTGACTGTTCCTGTGCGGATTACCGGGCCACTGGATAAAATCACGTGGAAGATAGAGTTTTCCAAAGCGATTGGCGATTTAATCAAAGAAAAAACTGAAGCGCGTGCTGATGCTAAAAAACAGGAAATCAAGCAAAAAATAGATGAGAAAAAAGATGTGCTAAAACAAAAAGCGACAGATCAATTGAAAGACAAACTCAAAGGACTTTTTGGTCAATGAATAGCGAGCAGAAGATGGACAGGATTTTTTCAGCCAACCGTGCCTGGGCTGAGCGTGTCTGTGCAGAAGACCCGACTTTTTTCGATAAGCTGGCCAAGCTGCAGGCGCCAGAGTATTTATGGATAGGCTGCTCAGATTCGCGCGTGCCTGCTAACGAAATTACCGGTTTGTTGCCAGGTGAAGTGTTTGTTCACCGTAACATTGCTAATGTGGTGGTGCACACGGATTTGAATTGCCTCTCGGTGATTCAGTTTGCCATTGATGTACTGCGTGTGCGCCATATCATGGTGGTTGGGCATTTTGGTTGTGGTGGGGTAAAAGCTGCATTGAGCAATGCACGTGTCGGTTTGGCAGATAACTGGTTGCGGCATATTCAGGATGTACGCGATAAGCATCAAGGCCTGCTCGATAGCATTGCCGATGAGAACAAGCGCTGGGCGTGTTTGTGCGAGTTGAACGTGTTGGAACAAGCTATCAATGTGGCAAGAACGACTGTCGTGCGTGATAGCTGGGCGCGTAATCAGGCATTGACAGTGCATGGCTGGATTTATGGCTTGAGCGATGGTTTATTGCGCGATACAGGGTTTGTTGTTTCAGCCACAGATCAAGTGGATACGCTTGCGGCACAGTCTTTGGCTTGCTTGCAGAAGACTTACGCGGAGATTTAACTGCTGATTAAACCTGGCACCCTCGGTTGGGTGCCCGATGGTGCATGTAGTGGCGAAAAATGCACGTGTCTATGGGGTGTTATCAGGGTGTTGCGGCTGATATTCTTCAACCCAATGGGCAAGGCTAAGCTTCACATCTTTTTCACTCAGAGATGCGTTGGCCAGCCATGCGTCCAGCTGGGTTAGCCAGGCTGCATCAGGGGCACTCAAGGCTTGTGCAATCCGGAGCTTGGGGTGGGGTGTGGGGAGGGTGGATTCGTTGTCAGCCAAAAGTTCTTCATAGAGTTTTTCGCCCGGGCGCAAACCTGTAAATTCTATTTTGATGGCGTGTTCATCCAGACCCGAGAGTCGAATCATGTCATGTGCCAAGTCGACAATTTTCACTGGTTCGCCCATATCCAGGACGAAAATTTTTCCGCCCTCCTGGTCGCGTCTGGCCAATAATGCAGCTTGTAAAACCAGTTGTGTTGCTTCAGGGATCAGCATGAAGTAACGAATGATGTCCGGGTGTGTGACTGTGATGGGGCCGCCGCGTGCAATTTGTTCGCGAAATAGTGGAATCACGCTGCCTGAAGAACCCAAGACGTTACCAAAACGCACTGCCACAAAGCGGGTTGCAGAGTCTACTTGCAAGGCTTGGCAGACGCGTTCGGCCAAGCGTTTACTCGCGCCCATCACGTTGGTCGGATTGACTGCTTTGTCGGTTGAGATGAGCACGAATTCGTTAGCCCCGCAGGCTTTGGCGCTGCGTGCTGCGTTTAGTGTACCCAGCACATTGTTGCGTACCGCTTGCCACGCATTGGTGTTTTCCATGAGTGGCACATGCTTGTAAGCGGCCGCATGAAAAACAATTTGCGGCTGGTAACGCATGAAAACTTCTCTCAGCCGAGAGGCATCTTTGACGTCAGCAATCACATAGTGCAGCTTTTGCAAAGGATAAGCCGCTGAAAATTCTTGTTGAATTTGGTACAGCGCTAATTCAGATTGATCAACAAAGATGAGTTGATGTGGCGTAAAGCGTGCAATTTGACGACTCAGCTCACTCCCGATAGAACCGCCCGCCCCCGTGATTAAAATCGTTTTTTGGTTCAGCAGTTCGCGCAAGCCTGCTTCATCGAGCGCGACAGGTTCGCGGCCGAGCAAGTCTTCCAGAGAAATGCGATGCAATTGCGAGATGCTGAGTTTGCCTGAGAGCAAATCGTCCATGGCTGGTACAGTAAGCACGGTAAGGCTTGCAGTTGAGGCTAACTCGGCGGCACGACGGCGCACATTGGCCGCCGCTTGCGGCATGGCGATGACGACGTTTTTTACGCGCAACGAGGTAGCAACAGTGGCAATCTCAGCGAGTGAGCCTAACACCGGCACATCGTTAATCCGACGGCCAATTTTGCTTTGATCGTCATCCAAAAACCCTACTACGCGCCAGGCACGGTTGCTATGCAATGCGCGTAGCAAGTCAGCACCCGCGGTGCCGGCACCGAGTACGAGCAAGGGCTCTTTGCCAATCTCACTGACGCTCAGTAAATGGCCATCTTTCCAGGAACGGTAAAGAAAGCGTGCGCCGCCCATCATCAGTATCAACAAAATAGGGTGCAAAACAAGTACAGAACGAGGCACATCAACAAGACGCTGCACCATGAATAACAGGGGCGGAACCACCAGGGCGGCCAAGCCGACAGAGAACAGAATGCGGCGCAAATCCGGCAGGCTGGCAAAGCGCCACAGGCCGCGATAGAGGCCAAAGCGATAAAAGGCGACAGCATGAACCACGATGACCCAAGGTAGCGTGCTGGTGAGCAACGCATGAAAATTCTGCGGCATGGAAAAATTGTGTCGCAGGGCAAAGGCTAAGACCCAAGCGAAGCTGACGGTCAGTAAATCAAACAAAGCGACCAGGAAAACGCGCAATTGCATGAGCCGATGACTGCCTTGATTTTGATTGATAGTTGTCATGATTCTTTGGCAATGGCTTTGCAGGTGCCGTGCTTATTCTGTGGGTGTGGAAGAGAGCGGGGGAGATTCCGCCTGGCGTTGCAGTGCGGCAAGCTTTGCGTACTTGGCAAAACTTGCGCCACAGCCAATCAGTATGTGCACGAGCCCAGGCAGGCCATCCAGATAGCCAAATCTGAAAAAATAAAATTTAATAAAGCGGATGAGGGGTGATAAAACCAGGTGGCCCGCATGGGCACGCTTGCCTTGCGCAAATGCCGTATTCGCGGCCAAGGTGCTGTAGCGATTTTGTTTTTCCAGATATTTTTCGATGGATTCGGCCGAGTCGTGAAGCAAGTCACCATGTAGCGTGCCGATGCTGTGTTTGTCACTATTATCGGCAAGGCATACTTTTTCATGCACGGTGTCATTCGACCAGTGCGCATGTTGACGGTTAAAGCAGCGCAGGCTCCAGTCGGGGTAGCCTTCACCGTGACGCAAATAACGCCCCATGAAACGATTGCAGCGGGCAAAGCGATAGGCACAAGGTTTGTTGTCAGTATTTGTCGGCGCTGGTGAGACGGCGGCAATTAAATGTTCACGCAAGCAATCACTGACGCGTTCATCGCTATCAATACACAACACCCAGTCATGTTTTGCATTTTCCACGGCAAATTGTTTTTGTGCGCCAAAACCCCGCCAATGAGTCGATATAACCCGCGCACCGTGGCTGGCAGCAATAGCCAGGGTATTGTCTGTGCTACCAGAATCCACGACCAGAACTTCATCACAAAATGCAACGCTGGCCAAAGCGGCCGAGAGCGTAGCGGCGGCATCCTGAGTGATAAAAACAGCAGAGAGGGGCGTTTTGGTCATGCCAAGTGATTTGATCTTTTGTTGCGGATTGATGTATCGGCAAAGCACACTCAGTTGCCATGGATGCAATGCCTAGCCCTGAGGGTGATTGACCGCCTAAAGGTGGCAGTTTGTCATGATCATCGACAGTGTGCTGAACAGGCGTGAATTTAGCACGTCAATTTACGCCTATGGTCTTCGAGATTGCCGCGCATGTTCGCCACGTATAATCGCTGCGCTATGCGTATTCTTCTGGTTAAAACTTCGTCCCTAGGGGATGTCATTCATAATCTGCCTGTGGTGACGGATGTGCGATTAGTCTTCCCGGCAGCAGCGATTGATTGGGTAATAGAAGAGAGCTTTGCGGAAATTCCCGCGCTTCACCCGGGTGTGCAGCGGGTGATTCCCATGGCGCTGCGGCGGTGGCGCAAGGCATTGTCAAAGGCGGATACATGGCAGGCGATGCGTGCTTTTTATGCTGCGCTACGCAGCACGCCTTACGATGCCATTATTGATACCCAGGGATTGCTTAAAAGCGCACTGGTGACGCGCTTGGCAAAGCTATCGAATGCCCCCTTGTTGTCGCCACTCACCCATCACACACGTGCAGGGTTTAACTTTGACAGCGCGCGCGAACCATGCGCCGCCTGGTTTTACAACACGCCTTTGTTCGTTGCTAAAGAGCAACATGCCGTGGTGCGCAATCGGCTCCTGGCCGCCGCCGCCTTGGGCTACACCGTGACGGCGCAAGTCAGTGCACAAAGTTATGGCGTGGTTCCGCCGCAGCTGCCAGCGTCCTTGATAGCGGATGACAGGGTTCTATTATTTACCGCCACCTCGCGTGACGATAAATTATGGCCGGAGCCGCACTGGCAAGCCCTGGGCTGTGCTTTGGCGGCGCGTGGTTTGCGCTGCTTGTTGCCAAGCGGTAATGCCATTGAGCAGGCACGTGCCCAGCGCCTGGCGCAAGTGATCCCCGGGGCGGAAGCTTTACCTGCATTATCCTTGCGTGAGCTGGCGGCTTACTGTGGGGCAGCACGATTTGTGGTCGGTGTGGATACGGGTCTGGTTCATTTGGCAGCTGCCTTGGGCCGACCAACAGTCGCCTTGTTTTGTGCATCCAATCCAGCACTCACCGGCGTGCTAGCTGGGCGTGCTGCTGTCAATCTGGGCACACAAGGCATGCCGCCGACAGTAGCCGAAGTATTGGCAATCGTTAAAACTTGGATTTGAGCCGCCCATGAGCCGTCTATGAGCCGCCAACGATTTTTGTATACGTTAATCATATTTCTGCTGCTGCCCTGGGCGATGCTGCATCTACTGTGGCGCGCCAAGCGACAAAAGGCATACTTAAACCACTGGGGCGAGCGCCTGGGGTACTTTGCACACAGAAAACCGAACAATCAGCCGGGTATGCCCTGCCTCTGGCTACATGCTGTCTCTGTGGGCGAAACGCGTGCCGCGCAGCCGTTGGTCGCGGCATTAAAAGCGCGTTATCCGCAGCATCATTTACTGATGACCCACATGACGCCCAC
>DIUK01000068.1:0-9623 GCA_002422995.1 Rhodocyclaceae bacterium UBA6160 | reverse complement strand
TGGCCGAACCTGCTGGCTGAATGCCGTATAGCGGGCGTGCCAGTGTGTTTGTTGAATGCACGTTTGTCTGAGCGATCAGCACGGCGTTATGCGCGGTGGCCGAATTTTACGCGGCAGATATTGCCATTTTTCAGTGTTATTGGCGCACAAACTGCAGAGGATGCGACACGCTTTACCGCACTTGGCGCAGCAGCGATTTCTGTCACGGGGAATATTAAATTCGATATAGATCCACCGCCTGAGCAATTGGCATTGAGCCGGATTTTTCGTGATCATCTGGGCGATCGTCCCGTGTGGCTGGCCGCTAGTACGCGTGAAGGTGAAGAAGTGCTGATTCTCGATGCTTGGCTTGCTGCAATGAAAGCAGAAAAAACCCGCGCAAAAAAAGTCGGCGCTGATGAGACGGCGAAGCGTTTGGATAGAGCGGATACAGCAATAGCAAATACAGTGATGGATCGTTCCACCCTTGCCATGTCGCCTGACGCGTTACTGGTGATTGTGCCCAGACATCCGCAGCGGTTTGATGATGTAGTGCAATGGGTGGCTGAGCGCGGCTTGAGTTTGCAGCGACGCAGCGAAAATCAGGCGATTAAACCCGGCACACAAGTGGTGCTGGGCGATAGCATGGGCGAGATGTTCGCTTGGTATGCGGCAGTGGATGTCGCGTTTATCGGGGGCAGTTTGAAAAATTATGGTTGCCAGAATTTAATCGAGGCATGTGCTGTCGGCACGCCGGTATTGATCGGCCCATCGACGTTCAACTTTGCCGAAGCCGCACGTGAGGCGCTGGCGTGTGGGGCAGCGAGGCAAATCATGGATGCAGGCGAACTGGTGCAACAGGCAAACTGCTTGCTTGCTGACGCGCATCAACGCCAGAAAATGAGCTTGGCAGGACGTGAATTTGTTCTGCGGCATCGCGGAGCGACAGCCCGCAGTCTGGCGCTGGTGGCTAACTTATTGCAGTAGGGCGTTAACCGCCTGCACGTCCTGCTCGCTCAAGCTGCCTGCCGCAGACTTCAGGCGCAGCAAGGCTAACAGTGTATCTAGCCGCGCTTTGGAAAGACTTTGTTGCGTGGCATAAAGCTGACTTTGCGCGTTGAGGACATCAATGTTGATACGCACACCCACGTCATAGCCCAGCTTGTTTGAATCCAATGATGATTGGGAGGAAATCAAGGCGGCTTCAAAAGCCGTGACTTGAGATAAGCCCGCATTCACGCCCAAATAAGATTGTCTGGCAGCCAATGTTGCCTGACGACGCGCATTGTCAAGGTCCGCTGCTGCTTTTTCTTTTAAGGCAACGGCTTCGCGATCACGTGAGGTCGTTGCACCACCGGCATAGATTGGGATGGACAGTTGCAACCCAATGCTATTGCTGCGGTTATCCAGCCCGCCAAAGGTTGGCGCACCCTCAGTGCCCACACTGCTTTTGCCATGGCTGGCCACGAGGTCCAGCGTAGGTAAATGTCCGGCACGCTGCTTTTCAATTTCACGTACGGCAATTTCAAACGCGGCTTGCGCGCTGGCAACGCCGGGGTTGGCGGTTTCAGCGAGGGTAACCCATGCGGCAATATCGTTGGGCTGAGGACTCAGTAAAGTCGTGCCCGGCCGCAGATTCTCTAGCGTACCGGGGGCTTTGCCAATGACTGTTCGCAAGGTTTCTTGTTTCACGGCGAGGTCATTTTGCGCAGCAATTTCTTGTGCAATGATGAGGTCGTAACGCGACTGGGCTTCATTGGTATCGGTAATCGTGGTGGTGCCCACTTCAAATGAGCGTTTGGCTGCAGCTAGCTGTTCTGCAATGGCAGTTTTTTGTCCTTGCGCTGTAGCTAGCGCGTCTTGTGCGAGCAGAACATCAAAATAAGACTGGGCAACACGCAAAATGAGATCCTGGCGGGCTTGCACAAACTGTGCTTCAGCTAAAGTGACTGCTAATTCAGCCTGGTTGTAACCCACCCAGTTTTGCCAGCGAAATAGGGGTTGCGACAAGCTTACCGTCCAGCCATTGGCGTTATATTTTGCATTGCTATCCACACCAGTGGCGCGCGGTGTTGTGCGTGTGTCATTCCATGCCGTATTGCCAGTAAGGCCGATGCTGGGTAATAAGCCTGCCCGTCCTTGCGGCAGTTTTTCGCGGCCTGCATTGAGCGCTGCACGTGCTGCGGCGAACTGTGCATCGTAAGCAACCGCATCGTGATAAGCCGAAAGCAAATCGGTTGCATAGGCGGTGCTGATTAACAAGCTGCTGAGAAGCAAGGCGGATGGTAATTGGTTCAGAAGAAATTTTTTCATCAGGCGTTCCATTAAATAGGTACGAAAGGCAATGCAGGCGAGCGCCGGGGGCGTTACATCTCAATACGTAGGCATGGCCGGATCGACATTTTGCGCCCAGGCAGCAACGCCGCCTTGCAAGTTGATAATTAAGCTGTAACCTGCGTTTTCAAGAAACAGTCCGGATTGAAAACTGCGCGCGCCATGGTGACAAATCATCACAATCTCTGCCGCTTGGTCAAGCTCGGGATAACGTGCCGGCAGGCTTTGCATCGGTAGATTGATTGAGCCGGGAATCTGGCACAGGGCAAACTCCCAGGGCTCACGTACATCAACTAACAATGGCGGTGTGCGATCAGGGTCAGCCAGCCAGGCATGTAATTGTGTTGCAGTGATATGTTGCATCGCGCCTCTCGTTGTTTGGTTTTTTGTGCGATTTAGAACGAAAATTGCGCTGCAGGGCTTGCGCCACGCAGGTAGTCGGCATCTGTCTCAAACAGCGCGGTGTGCTGGTATTGATCGCCATAGCGATGAACCAGGGTAGCGTGCATGGCAGGGCGTTTGCCTGTGATGGCAAACAGTCTGCCGCCCGGTTTTAACTGGTTGAGCAGTGCAGGTGAAATTTCTGCCACAGCGCCCGATAGCAGAATGACATCGAAGCCTGCCTGATTGGGCAGCGGATTGGTAAAAGCAGCCAAGCCGTCACCGGTGATGACATGCACATTGCTTACATGTGCATGTTCCAGCGAAGCACGTGCTGTAGCAGCAAGGGCGGGTTCAATTTCATATGAAACAACCTGGCGTGCCTGCTTGCCAAGCAGTGCGGCCATATAGCCAGAGCCAGTTCCAATTTCCAGGACGGTTTCATCTGGTTGTATAGCCAGTGCCTGCAAGGAGAGAGCCTCTAGCTCAGGCGAGAGCATGTGTGCGCCGTGACCCAAGGGGATATTGGTTTCCGCAAAAGCCAGGTGGCGGTAAATGGGCGGTACAAAGTTTTCCCGTTTTACCTTGGTCAGTACATTGAGGACATCAGCTGCTAATACACCCGCTGGGCGTAACTGCTGTTCGATCATATTAAAGCGAGATTGTTTAGTATCCATCGTCTGATTTTATCGTGTCAAATTGAGAGGTTTCCAATTGAGGCAGTGTTGTTGCTGTTGTTGTTTTGTGAACTCTGTAGGCCGCTGCATAAATGCAGGGTAAAACAAGGCAAGTCAGAAAAGTTGCAATCATGAGCCCGCTCATGATTGCAATCGC
Source organism: Rhodocyclaceae bacterium UBA6160 (assembly GCA_002422995.1). Taxonomy (GTDB): domain Bacteria; phylum Pseudomonadota; class Gammaproteobacteria; order Burkholderiales; family Rhodocyclaceae; genus Rugosibacter. Next base: position 6,095 of record DIUK01000068.1, on the reverse strand, counting down.
CATCGGCCCCCAAAAAGCCTGGAAAGCCAAGGGAATCATGGCTAACACGGCGGCGGCGCCGGTGAGCATGATAGGCCGTAAGCGGCGCACAGTGGAATCAACAATCGCGTCCCATGGTGTTTTGCCTGCATCTTCATCCTGTTTGATTTGATCGACGAGAATCACGGCATTGCGCATGATCATGCCCATGAGTGCAATGACCCCGATTGTCGCCACAAAGCCAAACGGTGCCCGGCTAACCATCATGCCCAGAGAAACACCAATCATGCCCAGCGGCGCCATGGCGATCACCATAAAACTGCGGCCGATGCTGTTAAGTTGCATCATCAAGAGAGTGAATACCACCACTAGCATTATCGGAAATCCGGCAGCAATAGACGCTTCAGCGTTGGCAGACTCTTCAATCGAACCACCCATTTCAATTCGGTGGCCTGCCGGCAGCTTGGCGCGAATAGCATCTAGTTGCGGATTGATCGTTTTGGAGATTGTTGGTGCTTCAATGCGGCCGACCACATCCGCGCGCACGCTGATTGTAGGCAAGCGGTTACGTCGCCAGATCATACCTTCTTCCAGCACTGGCTTTAAGCGCGCAACTTGCGAGAGAGGTACATTTTTTCCAGATAGTGTAGGGATGCTCAAATCAGGCAGATTTTCCAAGGTGCGTGACCCTGCACCTTGGGCGCGCCACATAATGTCAATGAGTTGATCGCCCTCGCGATATTGCGTAACGGCGACGCCGTTTAACCAGCTTTGCAGGGTTAGCGCCACATCTTGCGAGGTAATGCCCAAGGCGCGCGCACGGCTTTGGTCAATCACGACCTGCAAGTTCTTGATTTTGTCATTCCAGTCAAAGTGCACGTCTTTCAGGTGTTCATTCTTGCGCATAATCTCAGCGACTTGCTTGGCTGTTGCGCGTAGCTGGACTAAATCTTCACCCATTACCCGGAACTGCACCATGTAACCCACCGGCGGGCCATTTTCCAAACGAACAACACGGGCACGAACATTCGACCAGCGACCATCCGTGGCCGCAAACTCGGCTTCCAGGTGTTGTTTGATTGATTCTCTATCCTCTGTGCTTTTAGCGCCGAGCAAGAGTTGTCCAAAGTTATCGTTAAATAATTGCTGATCCTGTGGCAGATAAAAACGTGGCGCACCATTGCCAATATAGCTGGAGAAGTGGCTCACGCCTTTATTTTTAGCTAGCAGTTGCTCGACACGTTTAACGCTTTGCTCTGTCGCTTTAAGTGATGCGCCCTGTGGCAGCCAAAGGTCAACAATCAGTTCGTTGCGGTCAGCATGAGGGAAGAATTGTTTTTGTACAAACAGGTTAAAGCAGATGAGAGAGATAGCAAGTGCCAACAGCGTAACCACTATCACCTTCCAGCGGTAGGTAAGGCAAAGTTCGAGTGCCTCGCGAAATTTTCGATAAAACGGGGTATCGTAAATATCGTTATGGTGAGCGCTGCCTTTTTTCCGCAAGCTATCAACGTTGAGTAGCTGATAACCCAGAAAGGGTGTGAATGTCACGGCGACAATCCATGAGGTAACGAGTGCAATGGTGACTACGGTAAACATGGAAAAAACATATTCACCCGGACCGGATTTGGCAAACCCCACAGGAATAAACCCGGCGGCTGTAATCAGCGTGCCGGTCAGCATAGGAAAGGCAGTCGAGGTATAGGCAAAAGTGGCAGCTTTTGCCCTATCCCAGCCTTGCTCGATTTTGACTACCATCATTTCAACGGCGATGATGGCGTCATCCACCAGCAAGCCCAAGGCAATGATGAGCGCTCCTAGCGAGATGCGTTGCAAATCAATACCAAAAACATTCATCATCAAGAAAGTGATGGCCAAGACCAGCGGGATGGATAACGCGACCACCAAACCCGTTCGCCAGCCCAGTGTCAGAAATGACACGGCCAAAACAATCGCAACAGCTTCTGCCAGAGAGGTCAGAAAGAGGCGGATGGCTCGCTCCACAAAACTGGGTTGATCGGATACCTGGTGCAATGTCATCCCCAAAGGCAGCGCAGCGCTGAGTGTCTGGGTTTTGACTTTCAAATCACGCCCTAATTCGAGAATGTCGCCGCCTTTGGTCATCACGACGCCAATGCCGATCACATCTTGTCCGTTAAAGCGCATACGCCAGTTGTCTGGCTCTGAATAGCCACGGCGAACTTGAGCAATATCAGCCAAACGGAAGCTTTGGCTGCCGATGCGCAGCTGGGTATTCTGAATTTGTTCAACTGTACTGTAAGCGCCGGTCATGTTGAGGCGGACGCGGCTGCTCGATGTTTCAACAAAACCTGCAGGCACGACGGCATTCTGTTTTTGTAGTGCATCAAAGAGTTGTGGCGTTGAAATGCCTAATGCTGCAAGCCTTTGTGGGTCTGCTTCGACCCAGATTTTTTCATCCTGAACACCAAAGAGTTCAATCTTTTTGACATTCTTCATATTGCGCAGTTCGCGCCCGATGCGATCAGCTTCACGTCGTAACTCACCCAGCGTGAAATCTTTGCCGGATAAGGCAAAGATGTTCATATTCACATCGCCAAACTCTTCGTTGGGAAATGGCCCAATCACGCCTGCTGGAAGCGCTGTGCGGATATCGTCTAGTTTGCGGCGAACTTGTCGCCAGGCCTCGGGGACGACACTGGGCGGGGTGGATTCATTGAGGGTCACAAAAATCAACGACTCACCGGGTTTGGAGCTTGAGCGGATGTAATTGATATTTGATATTTCCTGCAGTTTTTTTTCCAGCCGCTCGGAAATTTGTTGCTCTACTTCGGTTGTTGTTGCACCTGGCCATAGCGTACGCACCACCATCACCCGGAAAGTAAAGTCAGGATCTTCAGCTCGGCCAAGTTTGAAGTAAGACAATGTACCGGCCACCATCAAGATAATGATGAGGTAAGCCACCATGGCAGGATGGTTGATTGACCAAGCCGAGATATTAAAGTTTTTCATTATTGCGCAGAATGTGTTGTTGCCGTTGCTGGTATGGCGGGTTGTGCTGGTGCTTTAGCGGTAAGCGGCGGTGCTGTATTTTCTGCCGCAGCAGTGGCGCTAACGGCAGTGACTGCGTGTACTTTTTGATTTCCCGCGAGCAGATTTACGCCTGCCGTTACAATCCGGTCGCCTGCAGATATACCGTGTGTGACGATGGCTTGGTCGCCTGCGTAACGGCTAATTGAAACGGGCACTAAAGTCACCGTCTCACCAGCGCCGACTTTCCAAACAGCCATTTGTTGTTCGTTTTGAAATATCGCACTCAGGGGAATGGCATGGCTTGAGGCTTCGTCTTTGGCAGCAGCAAAGCGCACAGTGGCAGAAAGTCCCACGGGCAAATTACCCGCGCTGGCGGGCAAGGCAACTCGCGCAGCATAAGTGCGCGTCAGTGGGTCAGCGGCGGCAGCAATTTCTCGTAGCTGGCCGGTCATGACGGGCGCGTTTTCCCCGCGAGACCAGAGTGTAATAGTGGCAGCTGCACCGACATGCAAGCGACTTATATCGCCTTCAGGCAGGCTGATGGCAATTTCACGATCGCCATTCGGCACTAAATGAATGATGGGTTGTCCTGCTGCAACGACTTGCCCTGCTTCGGTAAATACCGCCGCAATCACGCCGTCGCGATCCGCAGTCAAGGTGGTGTACGCCGCTTGGTTGCGAGTCAGCTTGGCTTGTGCCTGAGCAGAAGTTGCTGCTGCAATACGACTATCCAAAGCGGCCTGGCTGACAAAGTTTTTACTACGCAGATCTTGAAAGCGCTTGAGTTCAGCCGTTGCCAGTTGTGCTTGTGCGTTGGTTTGCGCCACTTGCAGGGCAAAGTCAGCGGCATCCAGTTTTGCCAGCGCCTGGCCGCGTTTTACCGTAGCGCCTGAATCAACCAAACGGCTGACAATTTTGCCCGGCACACGAAATCCAAGCTGGGTTTCAAAACGTGCCTTGACCTCACCTGGATAAGCGCGCGTGCTGGTTTCTGTGGTGACACTATTTGCAGCGTTCGCACCGACCACCAAAGTGCGCACTGCCTTGACAGGTTGCACGACCGGTGGCTCGTCGCTACATGCCGATAAGCCTGCTATCAGGCACGCAGTTGTTAAAAGACGCGCGTGGCGCGGAAGTGATAAAGAATTCATAGTGGAAATCGAATATAAAAAGTCAAAATAAATAAAGTAAATAATAAATTGTCAGTCAGTGTATTCATGTGGCGTGCAGCCCTCTACCAGCGACAGGCTGGACCCAAATCCCGTGTTATCCGCGAGCGGTTTTTCGCGGTTTTGGACTGGCCAGTGCTTTGCTTGGCTGGGCGGCCAGGCCGGCGAGAATCAAATCCAGGTGAGTGGTCAGATAGGTCTTAGGTTCAATGGTTGGACAGCCGATAGAGCCCATTGAGTGTGACCAAATAAAATGCAGCAGGAGAGGTGCGATCAACAGCTCAACCACGGCTTCGCGGTTGAGTTCGCGAAACTCACCTTGCGCTACGCCGCGGTCAACCACGCGTCCAAGCAGCTGGCGTGCGCGTCCATAGGCCACTTGCTCGTGATACGCCGCAAGTTCAGGAAAGTTAGATGCCTCGCTGATCATCAGTTTAGGAATGCCTGATAAGGGCGATGCGCTAAAGCGGATTTGCCAATGAATGAGAATTTCACGGAGCAGCTCGCTTGAGCTGCCCTTGTAATCATCAATCAGATGGGCGCCTTCATCAATAATCGGCACAACCCCTTGGGTAATGACTTCCTTGAACAGTGCTTCTTTATCTTCAAAATACAGATATAGCGTGGCTTTTGAAACGCCTGCCCGTGCTGCAATGTCAGCACTGCGTGTAGCGGCGTAACCTTTTGCCGTAAATAATTCAACCGCAGCATCTATAAGTTCACTAGGGCGCGCTTCTTTCCGGCGGCGGCGAGCGGGCTTATTGATTGTGTGTTTAGCAACGGGGAGTTTAGTGAGCATGATTTTTTCTAAAGCTTAGATTGCCATGAGAGAAATGAGATAATCCAAAATAAAAATTCAGTATTAATCAGGCAGAAGCATCTTTCACCACTAAATTGGTTGTAGCGCGATTAGCTAATAACTTTTTGGTTAGTATAAATTGTGCGTTGCAAGAATGCAACGAGAATCTCCTCGCAAGTCTGACTGTTACTGCATGGGTTAAATTCTGGTTCAAATTTTTTAACCAGCTCAGGCTGCCTGGCGCCGCAATTTCACGCGGGTCTGTCAATATTTGGCCAATGGTTTGGCCCGTGGTTGGGTTAGTGTTCAATCAATCACTGAAAACGCGTGCAGTTGGTGCAGCTTGTTTTTTCGTGAGTATCCTTGCTGCTCAGCGGGTTGCATTTGTGAGGTCTTTCCAGTAATTTCCTGCCTTTATTGTTGCTTAAAAAGAACCGAGGTTCACCATGAACGCGAACGAAAAATTTATTGCGGCCGATGCACTGGTTGATTCAGCCGCCATTGCCCCTTTGCCCAATTCCCGCAAAATTTACGTGACGGGCAGCCGCCCGGATATCCGCGTGCCCATGCGCGAAATTTCCCAAACGGGCGAAAACAACCCGCCCATCAGCGTCTATGACACGTCCGGTGTATATACCGATCCGACCGTCAATATCGACATTCGCAAAGGCTTGCCGGCCATGCGTGCCGGCTGGATTGCCGAACGTGACGATACCGTGGAACAAACCGGGCTGACCTCCGTATATGGCCAGGAGCGCCTGGCGGATGCTGAATTGGCCGAATTGCGTTTTGATCTGATGCGCCGTCCCCGCGTTGCCAAGCCCGGCGCGAATGTCACGCAAATGCACTACGCCAAACGCGGCATCATCACCCCGGAAATGGAATACATCGCCATCCGCGAAAACCAGCGCGCGGAAGCCTTGACCGAAGATTTATTGCGCCAGCACCCCGGCCAGCACTTTGGTGCGGCCATGCCGAAGCTGATTACCCCGGAATTTGTGCGCGATGAAGTCGCCCGTGGCCGCGACATCATCCCCAACAACATCAACCATCCGGAAAGCGAACCGATGATCATCGGGCGCAACTTCCTGGTCAAGATCAACTGCAACATCGGCAATTCGCAACTCGCCTCGACG
>DIUK01000009.1 GCA_002422995.1 Rhodocyclaceae bacterium UBA6160 | reverse complement strand
CCGAAGGTGCCTTTTTTGGTCTTGCATATTACAAGTCGTTACTTGTTTTAAGCTAGCGGTTTAGGCCAGATTAGAACGAGTGACGCACGCCGACCTGGAAGCCAGAAGCGGTGAAGCCATTGGCGGAGAAGGGGACACCAAGGTTATCAGAACCAGCAAAGCCAGAGGCGTTATAGCCAAAGTCGTAGCCGTTGGTGTTGTCGTCGTTGGCCAAGCGAGCGTAACCTGCTTTCAACATGGTGCGCTTGGAGAGGTTGTGCTCGTAGCCAATGGTGAAGAGCTGGGCGCCGGTTTCACCCATGTCCGTGCCGTTCACTTCCAGGTCACGTGCAACGTAGTACTGGCTAACCAGTTTGCCATTGGCTGTTACGTTGTAGGTGCCACCGATACCCCAGGTGTTTTGCTTGACTTCAGTACCAGGCCTTTCGAATTTGGTATTGCCGTACAAGGCGCGGATAGAAGCCACGCCAAAGTCGTACATACCGCCGATACGGAATTCAGTATCTTTTTCATCGGCAACGCCAGAATCACGCAGACGGGCATAAGTCGTGCCAATCATGACGGGGCCGTTGGTGTAGGTTAAGCCCAAGTCATACGCATAAGCGTTTTTCTCACCAGTAATAGGGTTTTCATCTTTGTTTTCGTTAGCAACGTACGCACCCGTTGCTTGAAAGCCAGAGAATGAAGGGGAAACATAGGCGACAGCATTATTGAAACGGGTGTCATAAACCGAACCAGACCAAGCTGAGCGAGTGCCGGGATTAGACGCATTAAAACCACCCAATTTGCCCAAGATGGCGGTGTTGCTCATGATGTTGTCGCCGGTGTTTACGTCAAGGCGGGCAGCCAGGGCGTTGGATGGGCCAGTGAGGGTACCCAGCAGGACTTTACCGAAACCGCCGGCCAAGCCAACAAAGCTGTCACGGTTCAGCGACAGGCTGCTGTTGCTATCAAAGTTAGCTTCGGATTCAAATTGGAAAATGGCGGAGAGGCCATTGCCCAGATTTTCCGTGCCACGGAAACCGATGTAGGAACCATTGGTGGACACGCGGTTGAAGTTGGGGCTGTTGTTAGCATTGTCGCTGATGCTGATGATATCAAACGTTGCATCGGCTACGCCGTAGATGGTGACATTGGTTGCGTCTGCGAATGCAGCGCCGGAAAGGCTAGCAAGTGCTAACGCGATCAGTTTCTTTTGCATGGATGACTCCTTGAGTTAATAAAAGTAAAAGTAAAAGTAAAAGTAAAGAAGCAATAACTAAGTAAAACAATAAAACAATAAAACAAGTAAAACAAACTAAGTGCAATTAATACAACAAATATTAAAAAGCTTAAAAAACTAAACTTCAAAATAACTGTTCAAAGCAACTTTAGGAACCAGGCCAGCAATGGCATCACGTGTTAACCACTGCTGGTGGCGGCTGACCGGTAAGGCTTAATTACCGAAAAGGTGGAGGGATTATGCGAGGCAGTTGCGGCGAGGGCAACCAAAATTTACAAATGTTGGCGAAAAACGCCTTAATGTGTTGTGTTTTTGCAACAAACGAATTTTCCGGCCACGTTTCGGCCACGATTTGTCGCGCCTACGCATCACGCTCTGCCCCGTATAATTCTTCTTCCATGTTCCTCCCCCTGAGTCTTTATGAATGTCCTGTTTGAAGAGGATGGCGCGTTTCGCGCAGGTGTTGTGCTTGCCGATAATGTGAGTTCCCTGCAGGTGGCCCTGCCAACCGGTCGCCGTGTGAAGGTCAAGGCCACCCACGTGCTGTTGCGTTTTGAAGCCCCCGCTGCGGCTGCTTTGATGTCCGAGGCGGAAGCCTTGAGCGAGGAGATGGCGGTGGATTTTTTGTGGGAAGTCTGCGCTGCCGGGGAATTCGGCTTTGCTGATTTAGCGGCGGATTATTTTGGCGCGACTTCTGCCAGTGCCGTGCCGCCTGTGCAAGCGGCGGCGGTTTTACTGCGTTTGCATGCCGCGCCGATTTATTTTCACCGCAAGGGGCGTGGGCGGTTTGCCAAGGCGCCGCCGGAGATTTTGCAGGCAGCGCTGGCCGGGCAGGAAAAAAAGCGCTTGCAGGCCGAGGCCGTTTTGCGCATGGCGGCTGAATTGGTTGCGGGCAAATTGCCTGAGGAATTCAAATCGCAACTGCCGCAACTCATTTACGCACCAGACCGCAACCGGCCAGAAGCCAAGGCGCTAGCGCAAGCCGCGCAGGACAGCGGGCGCTCTGAGGCGGCCTTGCTGCTGGCCGCAGGCGCTGTGGGCACGACGCATGACTACCATTTGGGGCGGTTTTTGTATGACTGCTTTCGGGAGGGGACGGATTTTCCTGAAGTGGCGACCGGCAATGCGGCTGCGCTATCTGATTTACCACTGGACGACGTGCAGGCGTTCAGTATTGACGATGCGGCGACGACGGAAATCGACGATGCGTTTTCGGTCAAGCGCCAGGCGGATGGCAATTGGTGCATCGGCATCCATATTGCCGCGCCGGGGCTTGGTTTTGCGGTGGATTCGGCTTTAGGGCGGATCGCACGGCGGCGCTTATCCACGGTGTATATGCCGGGCAAGAAAATCACCATGCTGCCCGAGGCCGTGGTGGAAGAATTTACCCTCGCGGCTGGCCACATTGCGCCTGCTGTTTCGCTTTACCTTGAGGTGGCGCCGGACTTGCGTTTGCTTAGCCAGCGTACGGTATTGAGCCGTATCACCATCGCCGACAATTTGCGCCATCATGATATTGAGCCTTTGTTCAATGCGGTAACGCTCAATGCGGCAAACGCGCCTGCCACCGATTTTGCTTATCGCGACGAGCTGGTGTTGTTGTGGGAATTCTCGCAAGTGTTAGCGGCGGGGCGGGGCGAACAGAACAAGCCGGATAGCAACCGCAAGGATTACAACTTTGCCGTGGATTGGGATGCACAAGGCGTGGATGGCCCGGGCGTGGTGAGCATTAGCGAGCGCCCGCGCGGCAGTCCCTTGGATACTTTGGTGGCCGAGCTCATGATTTTTGCCAATGCCACCTGGGGGGCTGCCTTGCGCGATGCGGGCATTCCGGCGCTGTATCGGGTGCAAACGGGTGGCAAGGTGCGCATGAGCACGGTGGCCGCGCCGCATGAGGGGCTGGGGGTGGATTGCTATGCCTGGTCGTCCTCGCCATTGCGGCGTTTTGCGGATTTGCTGAACCAGTGGCAGTTGATTGCCTGGCTTAAAAATGAGCTACCGCCGTTTGGCAAAAATGATGAGCATGGCAAAAACGCGGCGCCGCAATCGACTGAACTCTTTGCCGCCTTGCGCGATTTTGAGCTGACTTATGCGGCGTATGCCGATTTTCAGCGCCAGATGGAGCGTTACTGGTGCTTGCGTTACCTGCTGCAAACGGGTGCTACGACGCTGGATGCGGTGGTGATCAAAGAGTCGCTGGTGCGGGTGGCGGATATGCCGCTGGTGTTGCGCGTGGCGTCATTGCCTGATTTAACGATCGCCCCGCGCGGTGCCTTGGTGCGCTTGCAGGTGGAAGACATTGATTTATTGACGGCAGAGATGCGCCTGCGTTTTGTCGAGGTGCTGGCCATGCCGGTTAGCCCCGTTGCGGCGATGAATTTGGCAGAAGCTGCAGAAGCGGATGCTGCGACAGATGCAGATGCAGCGGCAGAAGCCAGCGGGGAAGTTATAGCAGCGGCAGAAGCTCGTCCGGCAGATATGGCTGAGGATATAGCCGATTAAATTACGTGACGATTCCAGCCTTCCTGTGGCGCAATCTTATAAAACAGGCAGGTAGAATTTGCCGCCATACCTTTCATGCCAGCCCCCTTTGTCTATTGTGATTGACGCCCTTGCCCGACGAAAACAGCCGCCTGTGCTGGCGTGGGCTTTGGGTGTGTCGCTGGTTTTGCATGGGCTTTTGTTAACGGTGCACTTTACTGTGCCGGATTTTTTGCCCAAAGCGACAGAGCGTGCGCTGGATGTTATTTTGGTGAATAGTAAAAGTCGCCATAAGCCGCAAAAAGCACAGGCACGCGCTCAGACATCGCTTGATGGCGGCGGCACGTTGGTTGAGGATGTGCGGGCAAAAACACCTTTGCCGCCTTCATTGCAAACCAAGCCTGGTAATGATGTCATTCAGGCACAGCAACGCGCTGCTGCTTTGGAGTCAGAGGTGCATCAGTTATTAACGCAAGTGGCGGGCAGGCATAAAACGCCACCGTCACTTAACGCTAAACAATCTGCACTGCAAACTGATCCGGTGCTATCCGGTGTGGATTTGGCGAACCGTGCCTTGGCTGTGGCGCGCATTGAGGGTGAAATTGCCCAGCGGCTGGAGGCTTATAACCAGCGACCGCGTAAAAAATTTATCGGTGCGCGGGTGGAAGAATATCGTTTTGCGCAGTATGTGGAAGATTGGCGGCAGAAAGTGGAGCGCATTGGCAACCTGAATTACCCTTCAGCGGCGCGTGGTCGTTTGTATGGCAATCTGGTGCTTACGGCAGTGATTAAAAGCGATGGTTCGCTTGAGCGAGTGGAAGTCAGTCGCTCATCAGGTCAACAAGTGCTGGATCAGGCGGCTGCACGGATTGTTAAATTAGCTGCGCCTTATGCTGCGTTTCCTGAAGCCATTCGTCGTGATACGGATGTGATCGAGATTACCCGCACTTGGACTTTTACCCGACAGAATGCATTGCATGGCGAATAATCAACCGCTGGATCGTTACGCTGTTTTTGGCAACCCGGTCGGGCATAGTTTGTCGCCGAAAATTCATGCCCTGTTTGCTGCACAGACAGGCCAGGCGATGCAGTATGAGTCTATTTGTGCTCCGTTGGACGGATTTGCCAAGGCTGTTCATGCCTTTCGCGCGGCAGGTGGTCAAGGCGCTAATGTGACGGTGCCGTTCAAGGTGGAGGCGCACGCGCTATCTGACGAGTTGACGCTTCGCGCTCAGGCAGCGGGGGCGGTGAATACGCTCGCTTTTAGTACGACGGGCATCTTGGGAGATAACACCGATGGCGCAGGTCTGGTGCGCGATATTACGCATAATCTGGGCGTATCGCTGGCGGGCAAGCGCATTTTGGTTTTAGGTGCGGGCGGTGCGGCACGCGGGGTAATTTTGCCGCTGAAAGAAGCGGCGCCAGCAGACATTATGATTGCGAATCGAACGGCGGAAACAGCGCTTGCCTTAGCCCGCAGTTTTGGTGTGCATGGTGGCGGATTTGAGGTAATACAGGCGTGCGCCTTTGATATTGTTATCAATGCAACGTCTGCCGGGTTAACTGACGCCGTCCTGCCAGCGCCGACTTTTACGCCGGGCGCTTTAGCGTATGAGATGGTGTATGGCCGTGAGACGCAATTCATGCAGGCGGCGCGGGCTGCCGGGGCGGGCTTGCGCGTGGCGGATGGTCTGGGCATGCTGGTGGAGCAAGCGGCTGAGGCATTTTTTGTCTGGCGCGGGGTGCGGCCGCAAACGCTGTCTGTGCTGGCAGGTTTAAGGCAGGCGGTGCAGGGTTCTGGCAAGGACGGTGCATGAGATCCGCGCTGCATTGGTTAAAGCTTGCGTTGGTGTGGTTGATTGGGCTGCTTTTGGTGTGGCAGCTTTGGTATTTTGGCTGTGTTGTGTGGTGGAAATGGATGCCACCAGGAACAACCAGTTTCCAAAGCCAGCAGTTGTCGCAGTTACGCGCTAAAAATCCGGCGGCGAGCCTGAAGCGGCAGTGGGTGCCTTATGAAAAAATATCGGTGCATTTGAAGCGCGCTGTGGTGGCGGCGGAGGATGATAAATTCATCGACCACGAAGGGTTTGATTGGGAAGGGATGAAATACGCGATAGAGAAAAATCGGAAAAAAGGACGCGTCGTGGCGGGGGGCTCGACTATTACGCAGCAGCTCGCTAAAAACCTGTTGTTGTCGGGCAATAAATCAGTATTTCGCAAGGCGGAAGAGGCGGTGATCACGCTGTGGCTGGAGCTGCTGTGGGATAAGCGGCGCATTCTTGAGGTGTATCTGAATGAGGTGGAATGGGGTGAGGGTGTTTTTGGCGCGGAGGCTGCGGCGCAGCATTATTTTGGTATTTCGGCCAACCAGTTAAGTGCGCCGCAGGCGGCCAGGTTAGCGGTGATGCTGCCTGCGCCACGCCGCTTTGGCAAGGCACCTTATTCTGCATACATGAACCGGCGTACACAACGGATATTAGGACGGATGCATTATGCCGATGTACCGAAGTAGGGAAAAATATCAGGCAAATGTGTTGCTGGTTGTGCAGCTACAATGACGGCTGCGCATTTTTTGGCTGTTGCTTGCGCCATGTGATGCATACCTATGTGATGCATACCTGTTTGTACTCTTTGTTTTACACATTGCGACCATGACTTCACCGCCTGATTCTACTGTTACAGCAGAGACGCCTGATCTGCCCGATGATGCACAGCGCTTGGCTGAGGTGCAGGATAGTCTGCGCGAGGTGCAAACTTTGCTGGCGCAGCAAAAACGGGTGGAAAGTCTGGTGCAAAGGCAGGATATGCCGCGCCAGGCCTTGATTGAAACCATGGTGCATAAGCAGCATTTGAGTGCTCTGCGCGATAAGCTGGCTAATATGTCACCAGCGAATGTGGCGCGCATTCTGGAAGCGCTGCCGCAGGATGAGAGCCTGCAGGTGTGGGACCTGGTGGCGCCTGAGCGGGGCATGGAAATTCTGGATGAGCTGTCCGAGGCGGTGCGCGAAACCTTGGCGGCAACGCATGTGCCACGGCGCAAACCCATTATGCTCAACGCCTTTGAGTTGCATAACGGGCGCTTGCGGCAGATTCCGGTGGAAAGCCGGGCGGAGCTGGCTGCAACGCAGCCCATTTGGGTGGATGTGATTGCGCCTTCGGCCGAAGAGCGCGCTTGGGTGAAAGAGATTTTCGACCTCAAATTGCCCGATACGGACGATATTTCAGACTTGGAAGAGTCTGCGCGGTTTTACATTGCGGATAGCGGCGAGATCCATTTGCATTCGGATTTTTTGCTGGACAAGGCGGACGAATCGCGCAACGTGCCGGTGGCGTTTGTGCTGCATCAGAACATTCTTTTTTCCGTGCGCGATGAAGAGTTGCCGGTGTTCCGCTTGCAGCGTTTGCGCGCGCGCATCCAGCCGGGCTATGTGTCGGATGGCAAAGATGTGTTGCTGGATTTGTATGACGCCGATGTGGAGTATTCCGCCGATGCCTTGGAGGATGTGTATGCCGAGCTGGAAGCCGTGGGGCGCAAGGTGTTGAGCACCAACGTGACCGATGCGGAAGCGGCGTCGATTCTGGCTGACATTGCCAAGGAAGAGGATTTGAACGGGCGCATCCGGCGCA
>DIUK01000080.1 GCA_002422995.1 Rhodocyclaceae bacterium UBA6160 | reverse complement strand
CAATTCCCGCCGCCTCCACCAATTATTAGGGCTCGGATTTATTTCCGAGCCCTTTTTCTTTTCAGATTCAGTTAATCTCTCGTTCTCTATCTTCAACGAAAGGAAGCTTGGCAATGAGCACGCAAGAAACGGCAATTCTGGCTGGCGGCTGTTTTTGGGGCATGCAGGATTTGATTCGCAAAATGCCCGGCGTGATTTCTACCCGGGTGGGCTACAGCGGGGGTGATGTGCCGAATGCAACCTATCGCAATCACGGCACACACGCTGAGGCAATTGAGATTATCTTTGATCCAGTGCAGTTAAGTTACCGTAATTTGCTGGAATTCTTTTTTCAGATTCACGACCCAACCACACCGAATCGTCAGGGCAATGATCGGGGCATGTCCTACCGCTCCGGCATTTATTACACCAGCGAGGCGCAACTGCGTGTAGCAGAAGAGACGATTGCGGACGTGAATGCTTCTGGCCTGTGGCCGGGCAAAGTGGTGACCGAAGTGGCATCCGCCGGGCCATTTTGGTTGGCAGAGCCTGAGCATCAGGATTACCTTGAGCGCTTACCGCACGGCTACACTTGCCACTATGTGCGCCCGGACTGGAAGCTGCCACGGCGCGGCTAGATAACCCACCGACAAACTGAACTCAATGAACTCAACTTTACCCGCAACACCTCAAACATCCGCAGGTGGATTCACATTCGACAACAGCTTCGCGCGTGAACTTGATGGCGTGTACGTGCCCTGGCAAGCAGCAACAGTGCCGGCACCCCGGTTGCTTAAACTCAACCTCGGTTTGGCTCAAGAACTCGGTCTTGACGGGACGGCGCTGAATGGCGAACTCGGCGCTGAAGTCTTTTCGGGCAACCTTCTACCCTTGGGTGCGACCCCGCTGGCGCAAGCTTACGCCGGGCATCAGTTCGGCGGCTACTCGCCACGCCTGGGCGACGGGCGCGCTCTATTGCTGGGGGAAGTAATTGACATTCACGGGCAACGCCGAGACATTGCTTTCAAAGGATCGGGTCGCACGCCATTTTCACGCGGGGGTGATGGCAAGGCGGCCATCGGTCCGGTTTTGCGTGAATATCTGATCGGCGAAGCCATGCATGCGCTGGGGTTGCCGACCACACGAGCGCTGGCCGCAGTGGCCACCGGGGAAAACATTTTGCGGGATAACGGCCCGCTACCGGGTGCCGTGCTCACCCGCGTGGCGGCAAGTCACATTCGCGTGGGCACATTCCAGCTTGTGGCTGCACGAGAAGACCTCGCCATGCTGCGCCGTTTGGCGGATTACGTCATTCAACGCCACTACCCTGCCTTAAAAGAACAAGCCAACCCTTACCTTGCCCTGTTTGGCGCGGTGGCAGAGCGTCAGGCCGCTCTTATTGCCGGCTGGATGACGGTGGGATTCATTCATGGGGTGATGAATACCGACAACATGACGCTCTCAGGCGAGACCATCGATTACGGCCCTTGCGCGTTCATGGATCGGTTTGACGCGGCAACCGTGTATAGCTCGATCGACGAAAATGGCCGCTATGCCTATGGCAATCAGCCAATGATCGCCAACTGGAATTTGGCGCGACTGGCAGAAGCGATGCTGCCACTCTTTGCCGAAAACACCGACACCGCAGTGAGTCTGGCGATGGATGTGCTCAATGCCTTCCCGCAACACTACCAAACCCATTGGCTTAACCGCATGCGCAGCAAACTTGGCATGAGCGGCAGCCAGCCAGACGATATGACACTAGCAAATGATTTTCTTGGCAGCATGAACGGCCAGGCAGTGGACTACACACAGGCATTTCGGTGTTTGGGCGAGGTAGCAAAAAACTCAGGGAATGCAGAAAGTCATGATCAGGCACTGACTACCCTGCGCGCGCTATATGTTGATAGCACGGTGCTCAACGCCTGGTTGCCACGCTGGCAGCAGCGTGTGCAGGATGATCGAACAGCCAGTGAGCGCGCAGCGGCCATGCACGCGGTAAACCCCTTGTACATTCCGCGCAACCACAAAGTGGAAGAAGCGCTGACCGCCGCCTCTGAACACCGCGACATGCAGCCGTTTGAGCAACTGCTCAAGATTATCCAGCAACCCTTTGTCGAGCAAGCAGGCGGACAGGATTACGTGCTACCCCTTTCCATGGCCGCATCAGCCAACTACAAAACCTTTTGCGGCACATGAAGTCATGCCCCGGCTAGTTATGCCCCAGCTTTTTGCGTCGTAATAAACTTGAAAAAACCATAGTTACCCAGAAATACATTTTCTTGGTTTACCTTGTTTTCTCTACAATAAATTTCATGCACTTTGGGCAAAAACGAGAAAGAGACCTCAGGAAAGTAGTGATGATAAGGATGCATGGAAAAATTCAAATCAGGCAATAGCAGCTTCTCCCACCAACGAGGCAAAATCAGCGGGGTTGAGTCTGCCACCGACGCACCAGCCAAGTTGTATTTGTGTTCACAAAGGGCACCCCATGTATTGATTGCCTGCGTCACCGTCAGTGCTGGCAACACCCAATAAAGAAAAAATATTCCCCATGCATGCGTCCAGGTAAGCACCCCGGCGAGCACGAGAAAATATAAAGGCCGCACCCAGAATAAATTGCTTTTTCGGGCACTAAAAGCTGTGCTATCCGGTTTGACATTTTTGCCGTGGATCAATTTCAGTGTATTGATGCCTGTCAGGTCGACTAACAGTATTTTCACGACGTCCAATCGACTTTTTGGCACACTCCAATTTTCTCCGCTTTTACGGATGAAGTCTGGATCATTTTCAAGATTAAAGTAACGATGATGCGTAAGGTGAACTTGCGCATACTTTTCCACCGTCAAGACCATCAGTGGGAATGCTGCAAAAAGGTTGACTAAAAGATCACCAAACTTATGGTTATAGCCCAGCATATGGGCTTGTTCATGCACCAATAGCCCCAGTATATTTTGCCTTGTGGCCACGATAAAAATTGCAACGGCCGTCGCCCAAATACTGTCCACCCAGAGTGCCCAAGAAATAACGCCGACAATAATTAGCCAAGCCAGCATAAGTTGCAAAGTAAATGGTATCGGACGTGCTCCCGAGTATTTTCTGATTTCTGCTCGCGCGGTTTCAGACAAAACTGATTTATCGCCTAGAACCGCTGGCGGCAAAAGCGTTTTATCAATCAGCACCGATTTTTCAGAAGATTTATTGTGCATGGCGTTCATTCCCGGTCAGGTGATCAAAAAAACTATCCTAACTACTATCAAATTCTGAAAATTCAACTATGAGGTGCAACACGATTAATGATCGCATAAAAATCAGATGGCGTATCTTCTTTCTCAAGCGAGCGCCAAAACAATCTAAGACAATGATTGCGGGCAATCCAAAAACATGGAGACAGCACAAAGCGTCAGCAGCATCAATTGGCCTCGCGGGAATATATTTCATCGTTGGCAGCAATACCTCAGGTTCACTCGCCGTCTCACCAGCGCCGACTTTTAGACTTTTACTTTAGACTTTTACTTTTATCTAGCGGCTTCAACAAAATCAGTCGCGCCGCAGCAAGCCACTGCGCTTGACCAGCGCCCCGATAGAGAAAATAGCGAGATAAACGACAGATATAATAAGAACATCCTTTCTTTCCGCAAACGCAGCGTAAAGCGTCCTTTACTGTGAACATCGTTACCATCTCCTGCTACAAATTTGTCACGCTAGACGACCGTGAGGCGCTGCAAGCGGACTTGACAGCACACTGCCTCGCATTGCACCTTAAAGGCACCATTCTGCTCGCCCCTGAGGGTATCAATGTGTTTCTGGCAGGCACGCGGGAAGCGATTGACGCCATGGTTGCCTATTTGCGCACTGATGCACGCTTCAGTGATTTACAACCCAAGGAAAGCATCACATCCTTGCCGCCGTTCGGCAAACTGCGCGTGCGGTTGAAGAAAGAAATCATCACCATGAAACATCCGCTGATCCGGCCGGAAGCAGGCCGCGCGCCATCGGTTGCGGCCACCACCCTAAAAACCTGGCTGGATCGCGGCCATGACGATGCCGGACGTCCCGTGATGATGCTGGACACGCGCAATGATTATGAAGTCGCTGCAGGCACATTCAGAGATGCAGTCGATTACCATCTGACCACTTTTTCCGAGTTTCCTGCACAGATTGCCACACAAAAAACGAAGGCTCAAAATCCCTTTGACGGGAAAACCATCGTGACATTTTGCACCGGCGGCATCCGCTGTG
>DIUK01000099.1 GCA_002422995.1 Rhodocyclaceae bacterium UBA6160 | reverse complement strand
AGCTGTAATTGCGCCACGTTGATTTCTTGTTTCGCCATCTCCAACCGTTGCGGCAAGGTCAGCAAATCCAGCAAACCAAACGAGAGCGTGCGTTCGATATCCACTTCGCCTGTATATCGCAGACGAGAGAAGGAAAACAGCGGGTTACTCAAACGCGCGCCTTGATCTGCACGCGCTGTTGCTGCCCAGCTTTGCGCTAATAAAGCCTGTAGTGCGGGGCTATGCACCAGTGCCAAATGCACTGCTTCGTGCTGCGTCAGCGGTTTTTTAAGTAACTCGCTGGTTAACTGCTGGGCGTCGTTTTTTTCTTCTGGGGTCGTCAATAAGCGCAACTGGCCTTGCGTGAAGTCAGGCGCGGCTTGGTTGGTTTTCGCCAGCGTTGATTCAAAGGACACCTGCGCACAGCCCGATAAACCAAGAACAACGAGCCCGGCCAGCAAGGAGAATTTAACTTGATTAGTCGCCAAGGGATTCAAGAGGAATTTGATTATTTGGTTTTTGAAATGGGTTTGGCAAAACAATCTGAAAAACTCGTACGATTTTTTCAGCGGATTAATTTCGCCTGCTTTTAAGCATCTCTATTCATTATAACAACAAAGCAGCAAAGCCCATCAGACTCGCCTGCAGCCCTTAGGTTCAAGCTCTTAGGTTCAAGCCCTTAGGTTCAAGCCATTAGTTTCAAGAATCATCCAGCTGATTTTTTTACTCTTGTGCTGCATTATCCTGCCAATAGCGTCGCCGCAAATCTCGCGCGTGGTCGATGGCAACACCTGCGACAGAGAGCGTCACCTTTACCGCCCCGGCATTATCCGTCCGATGTAACGCCACGCCTTGCTGAATATAGCGCTTAACCACCAGTGGCCTGGGATGACCAAAGCGATTGCGATAACCCACGGAGAAAATCGCCGCCTGCGGATTCACTATGCGGATAAAAGCCTCGGTGGATGACGTCAAACTGCCATGATGCGGCACAATGAGCACATCCGCCATCAAATTCAAGCTGGTCGCATTCGCGATGGGGCTATCCTGCTTTTTTTCGCTAAAACTTGCAGCCACACGCCGTTCCACCAGCGCCGACTTTTCCTGTGCGATCAATTCCGCTTCCTGCGCCGCCTCGATGTCCGACGTCATCAGTAAACGCCTTCCACTCGCCGTAATCATGATCACACAAGACATGGCATTGCTTTTAACTGCCACGGTGAAACTCGTCGGATACAAAACTGCAAAGTGAACTCCATCCCACACCCACGTATCCCCCGCACGACAAGGTTTTTGCGGCATGGCTGTTGCGTGTAAGAAATGATCTTGCGGCAAAGAGCTGCGCAACAAACTGACAGGCACCGCTGCCAGCACCGAAGCCGCACCGCCTGAATGATCGGTATCGGCATGACTCACCACCATTTCATCCAAGCGCCGCACGCCCATAGCACGCAAATACGGCACAATCAGCCGGTTGCCGCTATCCGCCTCTTTTGAGTACATAGGGCCTGCGTCAAAGAGCAAATCGTGGTTCGCCGTTTGCACATGAATCGCCAGCCCCTGCCCTACATCCAGCACATTGACCAGCGCTTCGCCCGCTGCTGGTCGTGGCGGGGTGTAGGTGAGCAAAGGCAAAAGCGCCAAACATCCCAGCCAGCGAGCCGGGAACCCGCGCGGCAAGAGTAGCCATAGCCCACCCATCAAAGCGAGCAAAAATAATGCTGCAGGTGGCGCAGCCTGCTGCCAGGTCGCAATAGGCAAAGCGGCTAGCCAGGAGATAAAAACCATCAAAGCCTGTGTTGCCCCATGCGCCAGCCACAGAAAAGGATTAAAAGCAGGCACAACACTGAATACTGCGCCCAGCATCGCCAAAGGGGTAATCACAAAGCTCACCAGTGGAATCGCGACTGCATTAGCCAAGGGAGAAACCAAAGAGAACTGTCCAAACAACATCAATAGCACCGGCAAAATACCCAGGGTCACCGCCCATTGTGTGATGCCCCAATGCCGCACCCAATGGATATTGCCCAACCTGCCGCTACCGATATAAAACAACACGGCCACCGCGCCAAACGATAACCAGAATCCGGCAGCAACTACCGCGAGTGGATCCAGCATCAAAACGACCAGCAAAGCCAAAGTCAGGATGCGTGAGGCCGCCAGCTCACGATTAACCAAACGCGACAACGCGACTACGCCCAGCATCACCACCGTACGTTGCACGGGCACGGCAAAGCCAGCCAATAAACTGTAAGCCAGCGCTGCTAAAAACCCGCCCGCAACAGCGGCCTTTTGTGCCGGAAAATGCAAGGGCAAAACACTCGATCGTCGCCACAGCCAGCCCACCAGCCAATAAAACAAGCCAGCCAGCATCGTCACATGCAAGCCGGAAATGCTCATCAAATGAGTAATTCCCGTTTGCGCAAACTGCTGCCATAGCGCGGGCTTGATCGCTTGTTGATCGCCAATCACCAGCGCAATCAATATCCCCGCAAAAGGGCTATTGGGCAAATCTGCCTGCATCTTGGTGCGGATGGTTTCACGCAGTCGCTCCGCGATATAAGCAGGTTGCCAGGCTGCAGCCGCCAAGCGCTCAGCCGTGCGCGGCCGCACATAGCCCGTGGCGCGGATATTGCGTTCAAACAGCCAGGCTTCATAGTCAAANNCGCTTTGGCGCGCCACGATACCAGGCCAATGAAATATGTTCAGGTATTTGTATGCTTTGCGTGTTGGCGGTGTCTGGTGAATTTGCAGGCTTGTCCGGCCAGCGGGCTGATTCCACCTCAAAGCGAAAGCGCACGCCACGGCTCATGGCTTGCGGCAGATCACTCACCACACCGATGACTTCGATATCGCGCCCTTCAAACGCCGTGGGCAAAGCATCCGTCAGACGCAAGTGACCAAAAACAGAAGCCCAGAAAAATCCCAGTGCACAACCCGCAATGACACGCAATAAAACAGTCAAAATTTCGTTTAACCGCCGTCTCACCATCACCGACTTTTTCAGCAGACTCAACAGGGCGCAAAACAATACTATTGCAGGCGCAATCGCAAGCCGCGCCATACCCTCTGGCAGAGCAGCCTGTTGCTGAGCCAGCCAAACGCCCAACGCAAAAGCCAGAACAAACGAGCGCATTAAAAAATCTGCACGCAAAAATTACTCAATGAGAGCTCTGCGCCAACAATTTTTCTGCCGCATAATGGACTTCTCCTTTGATTCTTGAATGTCATGAACTACGTTATCACGACGCCACCACAAGCAGCCATTCCAGTCGCCAGCACGGCTAACCAGGCAGAAAATAAATCCTTCTTCCCCGTCCACCGTATCTACTGTGTGGGGCGCAATTACGCGGCTCACGCCAAAGAAATGGGCGGCAATCCTGACCGCGAACCACCGTTTTTTTTCTGCAAACCGGCAGATGCCGTTGTTCCTGTGTCTGCCAATAAAAGCCTTGCCCTGCCCTATCCCACGCAAACGAGCGACTACCACCATGAAATCGAATTAGTTGTTGCCATTGGCAAAGCAGGTAAAGATATCGCCGTCAAAGCCGCATTTGACTACATTTGGGGTTATGCCGTTGGCTTGGACATGACACGACGTGATTTGCAAACCGCGCTACGCGAACAAGGCCGCCCGTGGGATCTGGCCAAAGCTTTCGACCAATCCGCCCCTATCGGCGCCATCTATCCGGCAAACCGCATCGGCCACCCGCAAGCTGGCCACATTTGGCTCAAAATCAATGGCAAATTGCGCCAGTCAGGACGCCTTGAACATATGATCTGGTCCGTATCAGAAACCATTAGCCACCTGTCACGTTATTTTGAACTCCAGCCGGGCGACCTGATTTTCACCGGCACACCGGCTGGTGTCGGCCCCATTGTCGCTGGTGATCAATTGAACGGAGGCATTGATGGACTGGGCGAGATTTCCTTGCACTGCACCAGCACCCAAGTATCCAACTAATATGCGCCACACACTCAAACGTTTTTTGCCCAAACATGAAACCATCAGTCATAACCGCTGGTTTGCGCCCTTTGCCAACACCTTGCTGCACCCGCGTCTGTGGCATCTGAATCGCCGCTCCGCAGCGGGTGGCGTTGCGGCGGGACTCTTCTGTGGCTTGATTCCTGGTCCCTTTCAAATGCTCGGTGCTGCGATTTGCGCCGTGGTTTTTCGCGTCAACTTGCCCATCGCGCTTTTATGCACGCTTTACTCTAATCCATTCACCATCATCCCGCTTTATCTCGCCGCATTTGAACTCGGTCATTTCTTCCTCGGTGGTACCGCCAGTTTTGCTGCACCACCGAACATGACGGCGGATTTCTTCGGCTGGTTACTTGCGCTCACGCAATGGGTCATTGGTTTAGGCAAGCCTTTAGCACTCGGCCTCATCATCCTTGCTTCAATAATTGCCGCTATCGGCTATCTCGTCATGCGCATCGGCTGGCGCTACTGGCTCATCAACACCTTAAAAAAACGCCAACGAAATAGAAAAAATCCCATTAAGACCTACCCTGAATAAAGGTTAAGATTCACCCATGAGACAATTAAAACGAGTTCTCTTGATCGAAGATGACCTGGATATTCAAACTGTCGCTAGATTGTCCCTTGAACTGATTGGCGGTTTCACGGTTAAAGTCTGCTCCTCAGGGAAAGAGGCACTGCGCGAAGCAGAAGGCTTTGCGCCAGACATTATTCTGCTTGATGTCATGATGCCTGAGATGGATGGTCCAGCCACGCTCATTGCCCTGCGCGAACTACCTGCCATCCAGACAACGCCCATCGTTTTCATGACGGCCAAAGTTGCACCACCCGATATTGCATACTATGAATCACTAAACGCTCAAGGCATTCTGCCCAAACCTTTTGAGCCAATGCGGTTAGCAGACCAGCTTTACGTCATTTGGAATAATCACTATGCATGACAAAAAAGCCGACCTGGCAAGCAAACTCCATAAACTCACAGCGGATTACTTGCAACGCTTGCCTGTGGTGCTAGATGAGATTGCCACCCTTGCAGACCTGAAAACGGTCTCAAAAAACCTTCCGGCAACCCGACAACGTTTGGAAAAACTACACCAGCTTCTCCATAAACTCGCTGGAACTTCAGGAACATTCGGTTTATATCCCCTAAGCCAGCAAGCAATTGCGCTGGATAAAAATGTGCAAACCTTGCTGGAAGCGGTTGATAACGAGACAGATGAGGCTCATGAGCAAGCGCTTTTACTTGCCGTCAGCACTTTATTTGATATTTTTAAGCAAACGAAAGACCGGCATTCCCGTTCAGAAAATACATTAGCCGTCAAAAAAGTTGGTATTGCGCCGCCGCTCAAAAAGCGTACTCATGTCTGGCTGGTTGAAGATGATCCGCAGCTAGGTCAATCCCTTGTTCAGTTACTCAACCAATTTGACTATGAAACACACTTATATACCCAATCAGCCATCCGCATAGCGGCTCCCCCACGTGAACCACGCCCCGATATTCTGCTGATGGACGTTCTGCTCACGGATGAAACAATTGAATACACAACGCAACTCTTTTCTTCGCCAGCGTTGCAAGCACTGGATTGCCCAATACTGATTATTTCCTCGCGAGACGATTTTCAGTCCAGAGCACGAGCAGCTCGTCTNNCGCATTGAAGCAATGCTTGCAGAACGTTTTGCCGTACCCTATCGCATCCTTATCATTGATGATGATGCTGATCTCGCCAACCACTTTCGGCTTGTATTAAGTGCAGCCAATATGGAAGTGCTCGTACTCGACAAGCCTGAAACCTTGATCGATGTTATCTCCGGATTTCACCCGGAAATGATACTCATGGACATGCATATGCCCGGTTATTCCGGGCCGGAACTCGCCACCATCATCCGCCATCACACGGAATGGATAGGGCTGCCTATTGTTTACCTTTCCGCCGAGACCGATATAGCCCAGCAACTACAAGCCATGCAACGCGGTGCGGACGACTTTATCACCAAGCCTATTTCTGATGCGTACCTGATTTCCGCCGTCAAAATTCGTGCGGCACGCTCACGACAACTGGCCGAGCTAGCATCAAAAGACAGTCTGACCGGCTTGCTAAAACACGCGCTGATTAAAGAGTCGCTTGCTCTGGAACTAGCTCGCGCTCAGCGCAATCGCAAACCGCTCAGCATCGCGATGATTGATATCGACCTCTTCAAAGGAGTAAACGACGCCTATGGCCACGCCGTAGGAGACCGCGTCATCGTGGCACTTGCCCATCTGCTCAAACATCGCCTGAGAAAAACAGACATTGTCGGCCGCTACGGTGGTGAAGAATTTGTCGCCATTCTGCCAGAATGTGATTTCAAAACGGCAGTACGCTTAATCGATGACATTCGAGAGCGCTTCTCAACATTAAGCTTTCAACATGAAGAAAAGGAATTCAACATTACGCTATCGGCAGGTATCGCAAGCGACCTCCTGCAACCCATGGCCAACAGCGACGAACTCCTTATTGCGGCAGATGAAGCACTTTATGTTGCCAAACATAATGGTCGCAATCAAGTTCAAGTTGCTGACAATAGCCAATCACCCCAAAAAAATAAAACTTGAATCACCCAGCTAAATTGAAATACTGCACCTAGCAGCCTGTCGGACTTGAAGCCGTGCTGCGCGCGCATTGACTGCCCCGATTCGAATTTGCACACTTTTTAATCACTTTTCGTTCCTCGATCGAGCATTTCACGCGCATTCCGCGCCTTTCGTCCGGTTTCACGTTCGCGGGACGGATTGCGGGTGCAATACGGCCAGCCGTTTCAAATTCCACGCCAGACAGACCAGCGTCCATTCGTTGCCGACGTTGATCAAACCCCGCAGCATGAACTGCCTGAACTTCATCACCGACTTGATGATGCCGAACACCGGTTCCACCGTCTGCTTGCGCAGTGCGTATTGCTGTCTGCCCGCCAGGGTCTTGAGCGTGTGTTTCATCATGTCGACCGCACTGGCATCTTCGGCCAGCGGCGTGGGCTCGCTGAAACGCACCTGCCAGCGCAGGCGGTTTGCCGGGGGGCTTTCGGCCCGTCTTCGCCGCTTTCTCTGCGCGCGCTTTGAGTTTGGCCTTGGCCGCTGCGATGGCGGCCAACTGGTTTTCGCGACGAGCGATTTCGGCGGGGACGGAAAGCCCTTCGGGCAGTTCGCTCCGGTCGGTGGATTCTGCCACGGTGTCGCCCTCGCGCACGAAGGGCAGCAGCGCATCCAGTTCCGGCCGCTGGGTGTCCTTTCCCGACGCTTTGTCGGTGAATACCTTGTCCACCCGAACCTGTTCGAGCTGGCGTTCCTGGTTCGGGTCGAAGCTGCTGACCCGGACATAGCCGATACGTTGACCGTTCAAGGATGCCTCCTCCGTAAAGTGTCAGGAAGAAATCTATGATCCTTGACGGCACGTGTCAATCAATGCAAGAACAGACCTTAAACTGACGTGACTCGATTGGCTTGCCTAACGCCCGGTTAGGGTATAGCCTTAACTGGCACCACCTCCCAGTGCCTGATATAAAGCAACACTATCGACTAGGCGTTGTGCCTGGGCCGCAACCATATTGATCCGGATTGACAGTGCCTGTTGCTGCGCGATGAGCAGTTGCAGATAGCTGGCTGCGCCCAGCCGGTATTGCCGCTCGACCGACTGCAAGGAGGCCTGTGCAGCCATATCAGCGGCAGCGAGGGCCGTCAAAGTTTGTGCATCGCTTTCCACCGCGCGCAGGGTGTCGGCGACGTTACGCAAAGACTCCAATACGACGCTCTGGTAATTGGCTGCGGCGGCATCAAAAGCGGCGAGCGCCGCTCTTTTTTCAGCGGGTAGCCCTGGATTAAAAAGAGGTTGGGTGAGCTGCGCAACCAGGCTCCACACTGCCGAGCCACCACCGAACAGGGCACCGGTTGTCAGCGCTTGAGAGCCACGGTTGGCGCTCAGGTTGATCTGTGGGTAGAGCTTGGCGACAGCCACACCATAGTCTGCATTGGCCGCATGCAACAGCGCCTCTGACGCCTGGATATCCGGTCGGCGGCGCACCAGTTCTGAGGGCACGACGAGCGGCATCTCGACGGGCAGAGTGAAATCGGCCAGAGTGAAGGCCGGGATGCCACCCGTGCCTGGGGCACGACCGGCTAGCACCGCCAGTAGATGTTCGGTTTGTTGCAGTTGCTTACGTAGCGCAGGCAGTTCTGCCCGCGTTTGCTCCGCCTGAGCTTGTAGGCTCAACGCTTCATCAGGTGAGGCCTGACCGATACGCACGCGTTCATGGGCTAGACGCAGTTGCTCATCCTGCACGCGCAAAATGGCAGTAGTGGCTTCTAGTTGCTCGGCGAGGCGTGCTCGGGTAATGGCAGCGGTCGCCATGTTGCCGGCAAGGGCCAGGCACGCAGCATTCAGTTCGAAGCGACGGTAGTCGGCACGAGCAGCCAAGGCTTCGAGTGCGCGCCGGTTGCCGCCAGCCAGATCGAGGTTGTAATGCACGCCGACGCTGGCGTTGTAGAGGCTGAATTGACGTGCGTCTCCGCTCAACCCTTGGCTACTGGGACTCATTTGCTGGCGCTGAGATCCCAATGCGACATCTACCTGTGGATATTGCGTCGAGCCCGCCTGTGCGGCAAGAAGCTCCTGCGCCTGTCGCAAATTGGCGCTAATGCTCGCCAGAGTCGGGCTGACATGGAAAGCGTCGTTGATCAGTCCGTCGAGTGCGGATGAACCCAAGCTTTGCCACCATTGCGTTTCGATCGGAAGCCCTTCGACTAGACGTTGTGTTTCGCCGAACCGCGTGGGAGTGGACGCGGTTCTATCAGCCACCGGTGTTGCAGTGTAGCGAGCCACATCGGGTGCGGTGGGACGCTGAAAATCAGGGCCGGCGGCGCAGCCGGCCAGGCCAGCGGTGACCAGAGCAGCTACCAGGTAAGTTGCCGCAAGCCGTTTTTCTAGGCTGATGGGGCGCTGGCATGTTTTAGTGTGCTCCATAAAAATGCTCCACGAAAGGTTTACGGAAAGCTTGGTGACAGTCCAAGCAGCTTTCCTGCACATGGGCGAATGATTGGATCACCGCCTTGCCGTCGTTGCTCGCAGCAGCCAGCTTCATCGCCAGCGCCGCTTCGTGAGTCTGCGCGTCAAAGTTTCTGAACTGGGTCGCATCAGCGCCGAGGTAAGCAAGGTTGCGCATTTTTTCAGTAAGCGGTGGCTCGGAGTGTGCCGCAACTTTTGGAGCGAGCTGAACGACCTGAACCCATTCCTCCTGCGAAATCGCACCGGTAATAGCCTGCATGTTGCGCCCGAGTTCCTGCATGATCTTGCGTAGCGCCAGTGGCTCAACCCGGGTAGCGTCACCAGCCCAGGCTGGCAACTGAAAACCCCATAAAAGCAGACAGGCCGTAACGGTCAGGGTGATAGTTCCAAATGCATGGCTGTGTTTGCGGTGGGTCATGAAATTCTCCTGTAATTCAATCGCTCTCATTCGAACTCCCGCCCTTCG
>DIUK01000001.1:2730-3329 GCA_002422995.1 Rhodocyclaceae bacterium UBA6160 | reverse complement strand
TGCTTTTCCAGCAGCTCCCTGAATTTAGCCATGACGCGGGCCCGCTTCAGCGGAGCCGTCTCGGCCCATGCCGGGGCCGCTTTGGCCGCCGCAGCAATGGCCGCATTGACTTCATCAGCGCTGCCCAAGGCAACGTTGGCAATGGCTGCGCCAGTGGCAGGATTGAACACCGGCTGACTACGACCGCTGGTCGTCGACACTTTCTTGCCATTGATAAAGTGAGGAATCTCGGGAAGTGACGCTGTTGTCATAAATTTTCCTTTTATAGTTTGCGAGCACTGCTACAGGATATTCGCGTAAAAACCGAAAATCCAATGAGTTATCATCAATTGTTGATAAATAATTCTTATAAAACTCATGGACCTGACCCAGTTGCGTGCGTTTGTCTCCGTGGCCAGAGAAGGTAACCTAACCCGCGCGGCATCACACTTGCACCTCACACAACCTGCGGTAAGCCTGCAAATCAAAGCATTGCAGCACAGCCTGAAAGTTCAGCTCTTTACCCGCACGCCCACTGGCATGGTGCTGACTAGCGATGGCGCCAAACTGCTACCGCTGGCCGAGCGCGTTATCAGCGGTAGTTTGGAATTAATACAAGC
>DIUK01000001.1:1866-2694 GCA_002422995.1 Rhodocyclaceae bacterium UBA6160 | reverse complement strand
CAAGGCATGTCGGGCTGGGTTGAACAGCAGATCCGTAACGGCCATTTGGATGTTGGATATTTTGTCGGCACACCGGCGCGAGATTGCCATTCACTCACGCTGACCTCCTTTGTTTATAACGTGGTCGCGCCCCAAGGCTGGCGCAGGCATGTCGAAGACAAAGACTGGAAATCACTCGCCAGCTTGCCGTGGATCTGGTCGCCACCCGAGTCGGTACACAATCGCTTGCTCACTGAAGTGTTCGGGCAGCATCAGGCCAACCCCGGCAAAGTCGCTATGGTGGATCAGGAAGCATCGATGCTGGATCTGGTGAAATCTGGCATCGGTCTTTCATTGGTTCGTGATTCGATTGCCTTGCGGGAAGCCCGTGCGCATGGTCTGGTCATTGCCAATGCGGTCAGCGTTACCACTGAGCTCTCTTTTCTTTGTTTGAACAGCCGCCGCCAGGAGCCCGCCATCGCACGTGGCTTTCAACTTATGCAAGATTTATGGCAGGAATAACAAGCCTTTTTGCTGTTCGGCTTGTTGATAAATCACGGGATAAGTCCTTGGCTTAAAGTGGATAAGCCTCTGCTTTTCCCGATGCCCAATTTTTATACAAAAACTATCCTGCCTGATTACGCAGCATGTTCAGGGTTTATCTTTTCTGTAAGTGATTGAAGCCACGACGAAATCTTCAGTTATCCACAGAAAGGGGCCTGCCTTATCTA
The DNA here is from genome assembly GCA_002422995.1 of Rhodocyclaceae bacterium UBA6160. Taxonomy (GTDB): domain Bacteria; phylum Pseudomonadota; class Gammaproteobacteria; order Burkholderiales; family Rhodocyclaceae; genus Rugosibacter. The sequence goes on along the minus strand of DIUK01000001.1, from coordinate 1,984 downwards.
TTACTACTATCTATAAATACAAACTTATATAAAACAACAAAGAACAAACGACGGAAATTCAGGCCTATCCGAAATTGGATAAACCTGTGGATAAGCAGTGCGTTATTTGTGAATAAAT
>DIUK01000001.1:1377-1857 GCA_002422995.1 Rhodocyclaceae bacterium UBA6160 | reverse complement strand
ACGATCCTTGCTTTGTCAGATTGTTTACACAAGCTGTCAGACGTCAGAGCCAATCTTGCCCAATACATCCGCGCTACGCAGTTGTTCCCGCAACCAGCGGTGACCGGGCGAGCGAGCATCGCGTTCATGCCACAGCATGTCGATATGAACTTCGGGCATAGCGAAAGGCAATTCTTTTGCAATCAAATGATCCGTCATACCTGTTGCTTCGATCAGGTGTCGTGGCAAAACCATCAGCAAGTCACAAGCGGCAACGACTTTGCCTGCTGTGAAAAACTGATTCACGGTCAGCAAAATTCTTCGTTCTCTGCCAAAAGAGAGCAATGCATCATCGACCAGACCACGGGCCCGACCGGAAAAGCTCACCAGAAGGTGATTGGCCTCGCAATATTTCTCAACAGTCAGATTTTCGGTTGCCAGCGGATGTTTATTTCGCATTACGCAGACATACTGTCCCGAGTACAAGCGTTCGTGACGTAT
>DIUK01000001.1:1074-1261 GCA_002422995.1 Rhodocyclaceae bacterium UBA6160 | reverse complement strand
TGTGCAGTACGAATCAGGAGTTCATCACCCAGAGCATCGCGTAAGCGCTTCACGGCATTCGATACGGCAGGCTGAGTCATTGCCAGTCGGCTGGCTGCCCGGGTGAGGTTTTGTTCGGTCATCACTGCGTCAAACACACGCAGCAAGTTCAGGTCTAGCGTAAGGAAACTCATAGCAGACGATGTCA
>DIUK01000001.1:0-964 GCA_002422995.1 Rhodocyclaceae bacterium UBA6160 | reverse complement strand
GGGCAGACGGTAATAACTGCGTCAGCGAGGCGCTGAGCCTGCAGCGCATGGCCAATGAGCTGGAAGCTGTCCAGCCAAGCCTCGCTGCTGAATTGCGCGCCTTTGCCGCACGCGCCTGAGCGGGTAACAGGACATGGCGACCACACCCTGAGCGTGCTTATTTGGTAAAAGACGCCCGGGATGTTTTAAGTGCAATCCTGCGTGAAAAACGCTCGCCAATAAGACAAACTCCCACACCGGCAGCGGCGATCAGATGGTCGGTGCCCGTCCATACCAACAATCCGCCAGCCAACGCCACGCCGGCGGATTGACCCAGAAAAAAACACGAAGCAAATGCAGCCACTGCCGCGCCACGTCGCTCCGGTGCCATTTGGGTGGCATTGATTTGCAAAGTATTGTGCAGCATATAAAACCCCAGGCCGAAGCACAAACAGGCCGGCAGGGTCATCCACCATTGCGGCGAATAAGCAATCACCCATAAGGCGAGCAACATCAGCAAGCCTCCATAGCGCGTCAATCCGGCCTCGCCCAGACGATCCACCAGTCGCCGGGATCCCACTGCAAACACCAAACCCCCCAGACCAAACAACATCACCAGCGCACCGGCAGATGACAACGAGAGTTGGTACACCGTGTGCAAATGCGCAGGTAAAAAAGCCAGCGCTGAAAAAACCAAACCGCCCTCAATAAACACGGTCAGCAGGATAATCCGCGCCCAAGGCACGGCAAGCACCGCACGAAACTCGGGCAACAGCCGCGCGAATGCGCCGCCGGCAGCTTTATGCAGAACACGAGCATGAACAGGAAGCGAACGGTTCAGACGAATCAGATACGCCCCAATGATTAAAAACCAAAGCGCAATCAGAAAAAAGGGGATTCGCCAGTTCAAGTAATCCGCACACCATCCACCCACAAACACACCAGCGGACAAACCAAGAATTTGCCCCACCAGAAAACGCGCGAG
>DIUK01000061.1 GCA_002422995.1 Rhodocyclaceae bacterium UBA6160 | reverse complement strand
GCTGATGATCAACACGTCGCGAATGCCCGCAAGCATGAGCGTGCTCAGCGGGTAATAAATCATGGACTTGTCGTACACCGGCAGCAGTTGTTTGCTGATGGCGAGCGTGGCCGGGTGCAGGCGGGTGCCGGAGCCGCCAGCCAGGATGATGCCTTTACGTTGAGTCATGCTTATAGGTAAGGTATGAGTGTGTTAGTACAGTCGTGCGTCGAATTAGAGTGAAATGCGGTCGAAAAGCATGGCTGAATACAGCCAGGCTGGTACGGAGTTCACTCGGTCCGTGTATGCGCGATCAATGGGGCCATTGCATGCATGGGCTTGCGTAAATGCGAAAGTAGGTAACCCGCTTTGAAAGAAATGCTTATCCAGTCGCTGCGCTAGACAAAACATCGGCAATGATTGAGCTGTGGCGATAAAGGAATCTAACCCCTCGCTATCGTGGGAAAACAAGTAAACAGGGACATTGCCTACGGTGTTTGTATCTTCCATTTGATCTTCTGCCAATACTCCATGTTTATAGAAGTATGAGTTCAACGCCGGCTTGTGGTCGCCGTACACCAAAATTACAATGTTTCTATTGCTATGTTGTAATTGCTTGGCGAACTGGGCTATATCTTGTATCGTCTTTTGGATTTTTCGCTGATAGTCCTTTTCGCCGTCATCCATATCAACAGCGTAAGGCCCATGGCTGTAGACCGTTGTAAGGTGAAGAAAAATGGGATTTGTCGAATATTGAAGCAGAAGCTGTTCCGAGAAATCAAACAGCACAGAGTCTTCTGGAAAATAGCTCTTTCCGTCATAGCCAATATCCTCAATTCCATGAAACGCATCGAAACCAATTTTGGGTAACACTACGTGCCGCTGCCAAAATTTTCGGGTGAAGTTGTGGGCGGCTAATGTCGTGTAGCCGCTCTGTCTGAGGCGCTGCGGAAGTGCGTCGGCTGTGCCGTGAATGATGGGGGCGTATTCTTGATAAATGATGCCCTTGAGATGGCCTTTCGCAGGCAGACCGGTCAGCATTTCAAAAGCGGCATTTGCCGTACCGCCACCGTACGCTGGCGATACAGTTCGGAGTTCCTTGAAGCCTAAAGCAGTCAATGGCTTGAAAATCGGTTTGAAGTGCTGTTCATCATGCCAGCAGGCTTCACAAAGGATGTAGACGATCTTGTGAGGCCGTGTTTGCTTTACCCCGAGTGCCTCCAACCTATTGAGGCTATACATCTGTTCCTCCGTTGGGCTCGGGGGTACAGTTCTTACGCTGGTTTGTATAAGGTGTGTAAATAACCCATTTTTTTTTATGTTCGCATCCCAGTTCCAAGACATGTAGCCTATGTCGGCGTGTTGCTCCAAGGTCGCTTTAAGGTTTGGCGGAAATATCTCGTGCTCAATAAAGTAGGGGTGCATTGCCAGCGGTATCCAGATACCGAATGCGAGTATGGGTTGGTGATGCTGGTCTACTTTTTTAGTTGGGATCTTGCTGCGAAATCTGAAGCGCACGTAAGCGGCGACAGCAATAACTGCTAATAGTGCCATTGCTATTAAGTGATGTGCAGACACGTAGACCAGTGCGATAGCCAGATTGTCTGTGGAGGACACATCAAACCATGAGATGGACTCGGTGGTTAAGCGCAATTTTTCCTGTTGTGCAAGAGCCAGTGCCACTGCAAGAGTCGCTGTCACAGCCCACGCCCAAGGCCTTGCCCAAAAGATGCAAAGGGCCGAGTAAAGCGCTGCAGCTGGGGCAAGTGCGAGCGCCAGTTCGGCGTACCGGACCCCTTTTGCATCTCGTATTTCCAATCCTGTGAGCCAATGCAGAGCATAAGAAATGACACCCATCAGAAGGATGGTCGATGCGAGATGCCAAGCAGCGCGGTTGAGCCAGCTGAAGCCTCTTGCATGGCTGGCTTTCTCAATGGTTCTGTGTGTCATATGCACTCAGCTAGCATGCGGCGCACGCCGTGTTGCCAGTCGGGCAGCACCAAACCAAAGGTCTTCCGCAGGTGTGCGGTGTTCAGGCGCGAGTTCAGGGGGCGCTGGGCCGGCGTGGGAAAGGCGCTGGTGGGCACTGGGGCCACTTCCTGGGTCTTGAGTGTAAGCTCGGGCTTCAGGGCGCGCGCGGTGTCTATGACGAAACGGGCGTAGCCGTGCCAGCTGGTTTCGCCTGCCGCGGCCAGGTGGTAGGTGCCGGCGTCCTGCGGGCGCTGCAACACCTGCCGGATGGCGTGGGCGGTGACGTCGGCAATCAGGTCGGCACCAGTGGGCGCGCCAAACTGGTCGTCGATCACGGTCAGCCGCTCGCGCTCAGCGGCCAGGCGCAACATGGTTTTGGCAAAGTTGCCGCCCCGTGCGGCATATACCCAGCTGGTCCGGAAAATCAGGTGCTGGCGACCGGCCTGCAGGATGCGCTGCTCGCCTTCGAGCTTGGTCAGTCCATAGGCATTCAATGGGCCAGTGGCATCGCCTTCCTGCCAAGGGGTGTGTCCGCTGCCGTTGAAGACGTAGTCCGTGCTGTAGTGCACCAGCCAGGCACCCACCTCATGCGCGGCTTGCGCGAGCACGCTAGGGGCTTCGGCATTGAGGCGATGCGCCAGGCCTACCTCGGATTCGGCTTTATCCACAGCGGTGTAGGCAGCGGCATTGACAATGACCTGCGGGCGCAAGGCATGCACGGTGCGGGTCAGCCCCTCCAAATCGGACAGATCGCCGCACAGGGGGTGATCGAGCAAGGGTTGGCCTTGCCATGCGGGCAGATGGGCAAGCGCTTCGGGTTTCAAGCCTGCACGATCCAGAGCGATCAGACA
>DIUK01000043.1:188-7058 GCA_002422995.1 Rhodocyclaceae bacterium UBA6160 | reverse complement strand
AATAGTGGCTCAAAAGTTTGCTGTGCAGCTTGTGCCGGAAGTGCGAATTGTCGGCAAGGCAAGTACGACAGATCAGGTTTTTTTACGCAAAACGGTTGGAGAAATTTAGGTGAATTTTGGCAAAGTAGCCGTGATGATGGGAGGGGACTCAGCTGAGCGCGAGGTGTCGCTGAAAAGCGGTGCTGCGGTTCTGGCGGCGTTGCGCGCCAAGGGCGTGGATGCAATCGCCTTCGATCCCAAGGGCCAGGTGCTGGAAAGCTTGCGCACATTGCAGGTAAGCCGTGTGTTTATCGCCCTGCATGGGCGGGGTGGCGAGGATGGCAGCTTGCAGGGTGCGCTCAACTTGATGAACATGCCTTATACCGGCAGCGGTGTTTTGGCTTCTGCTTTGGCGATGGATAAATGGCGCTGCAAGCTGGTGTGGTCGGCGGTCGGTTTGCCCGTGCCGGATTATGAAATAGTGACGCCCGACAGCACTTTTGCAGCAATTGAGGCGCGCTTGGGTTTGCCCTTGTTTGTCAAGCCGGCCAATGAGGGGTCAAGCATCGGTATCAGCAAGGTGAAGACAGCGGGCGGCTTGGCGGGGGCGTATGCCTTGGCCGCGCAATATGACGCTTGCGTGATCGCCGAGCGGTTTTTGGCCGGGGGTGAATTCACCGTGGGCATCATCGGCGATAAAGCTTTGCCGGTGATTCGCATAGAGCCGCAAACCGAGTTTTATGATTTTGAAGCCAAGTATTCGCGTGACGATACGAAATATCGCATCCCGAGTGGCTTGGGCGCGGCGCGTGAAGCCGAGATTCAATCTATGGCGGTGCGCGCATTTCAAGCGCTGGGTGGGCGTGGCTGGGGGCGTATTGATGTGATGCTGGATGCTGAAGGGCGCGCCTGGTGTTTGGAGGCGAATACGTCGCCCGGCATGACGGATCATTCTCTGGTGCCTATGGCAGCACGGGCTGCAGGCATGGCGTTTGAGGAGCTGGTCGTCAAGTTATTGGCGGAGGCGCGCTGTGATTAACAAAAATGAGCGCATGGGTCGCCGCTTGTTTAACGCTGCGCCAGATCAGTCGGTTAAGTCATCCCTGTCTTCTAGAGGGGCTGGTCGCGGAGCCAGCAAGTCGGTTGCAAAAACCGCTACAGAGGGGAATTTGTTTTGGAATTCCATTTGGCTGCTTGATATCGCCGCTAACGCATTATTTGTTATTGGCGCAGCGTTGCTGCTCTGGTCTGCGATGTTGATTGTGCAGCGCTTGCCCATTCTGCCAATCAAGACCTTGGTCGTCTCAGCGCCAGTGGCTCATGTATCCAGTGCGCAATTAGAGCAGGTTGTGCGCACGACGATCAAGGGTGGGTTTTTAACCGTGAATTTGGCTGAGGCGCAGCATGCCTTTGAGCAATTGCCATGGGTTCGTCGTGCAAATTTGCGTCGACAATGGCCAGACCGATTGGTGCTGACACTGGAAGGTCAGCGTGCGGTTGCGCAATGGACGCCGCTGGATGGCGAGATGCGGTTGGTCAATGATTTGGGTGAGGTGTTTGCCATTGATGTGCCCATTCGTGTTGCTTTGCCAGTGTTTGCAGGCCCGGAAGGTACGTCGGCTGAAATGCTCGTGCGATATGGTGAGTTTGCTGCGCGCCTCGCTGAGGTAAATCAAGATCTGGTTGGTGTAAGGCTTTCTTCGCGTGAAGCTTGGCAACTGACCCTGGATGATGGTGTGGTGATTGAGCTCGGGCGGGAGCAGGCTAAAGCATCGCTGGCTGAACGGGTGGCCCGATTCGTGACCTACTACCCGAGAGTAAAAAATGAACTGCAGGCAGAACGTTCTGTCGAGGTGGTGGATATGCGGTATCCCAATGGATTTGCCATGAAGGCGAGAAAGAGTTGATGAGTAAAGAAATTAAACGTGACTTAATTGTCGGTCTGGACATAGGGACTTCAAAAATTGTCGCTATCGTGGGTGAGGTCGACGCTGAAGGAAGGCTTTCTGTGTTGGGCATGGGCATGCAGGAGTCCACCGGTATCAAGCGCGGCATGGTGATTAACATTGAATCGACTGTCAATGCGATTTCGCGTGCTATTGGCGAAGTCGAAATGATGGTGGGCTGCAAAGTGCGCGAGGTCTATACGGGTATCGCGGGCAGTCATATCAAAAGCAAAGATTCTTCTGGCATGGCGGTGGTACGTGAAAAGGAAGTGACGGCATTTGATGTCGACCGTGCCATTGAGGCGGCTAACGCTACGCCTATTTCTGCTGATGATCAGATTCTGCACACCTTAGTGCAAGAGTTTATCGTCGATGGCCAAGATGGCGTGAAAGAGCCTATTGGGATGGATGCACGGCGACTGGATGTACGTGTGCATTTGGTTACGGGTGCGGTGACAGCGGTGCAGAATATCGTCAAATGCGTTCATCGTTGCGGGCTGGAGGTGGTTGATCTGGTGTTGCAGCCGTTAGCTTCAGGCTATGCGGTGCTTACTGAAGATGAAAAGGATGTTGGTGTTTGTCTGGTTGATATTGGTGGTGGTACGACGGATATTGCGGTTTTTGTGCAAGGCGCCATTCGCCACACGGCAGTGATCCCCATTGCGGGAGATCAGGTAACGAACGATATCGCGATTGCGTTGCGGACATCAACCCAAGATGCAGAAGATATCAAGATGCGCTATGGCGTTGCTTTGCAACAACTTGCAAGTGGCGAAGAAATGATCGAGGTGCCGGGTGTGGGTGATCGACCAGGTACCGAGTTATCCAAGCAAACCCTGGCTGGATTTATTCAGCCACGTATTGAGGAAATTTTTCAGCAGGTGCAAGAAGAGTTGCATCGCAGTGGCTATGAGCGATTGTTGCGCGCAGGTATTGTGCTCACTGGTGGTGCTGCGCAAATGCCTGGTATGACTGAGTTAGGCGAAGAGATTTTTCATAACACAGTGAAGTTGGTGACGCCACTCTATGAGGGTAACTTGCGTGACTTTGTGCGCAATCCTCGTTATTCAACCGCGATGGGACTATTGCTGGAGGGTGTGGCGCAGCAGCAACGTGGCATGAAAGTACAGCCGCCAAAAACATTTGCGCAGATTTTGAGTCGTATGCGGGCGTGGTTTGGAAAGAATTTTTAGTGGATTCAAGGTGTTTTTGATGCACTGAGTGTGCTGGATTTAGTTTTGAGTTTGCAGTTTTTTAAGTTATCAAGTTAAGGAGACAACCATGTTTGAATTAGAAGAAATTGCTTCAGATGCTATGGCCGAAGGGACAACGATTATTAAAGTTGTAGGTGTGGGCGGCGCAGGTGGCAATGCAGTAGAGCACATGATCAGGGAAGGTGTGGGCGGTGTGGAGTTCATCTGTTGCAACACTGACGCGCAGGCGCTGGAAAAAAGTAATGCCCACGTTAAATTGCAGTTAGGCCCAGGCCTTGGCGCAGGCGGCAAGCCTGAAAAAGCCAAAGCGCTGGCGGAGGCAGACCGGCAGCGTATTGCAGAAGTCCTTGAGGGTGCGCATATGGTATTTATTACCGCAGGCATGGGCGGCGGCACGGGCACAGGTGCTGGCCCTGTGATTGCTGAGGTAGCGCGAGAGTTGGGCATTCTCACCGTGGCTGTAGTAACCAAGCCCTTTGAGTATGAAGGCCGTCGCAAGCGCTTGGCAGAGGAAGGGGTTAATGAGTTATCCCTGCATGTGGATTCCTTGATTGTGATCCTGAATGAAAAGCTCGAAGAGGTATTGGGAGATGAGGTCAGTATGCTGGATGCGTTTAGAGCTGCTGATAATGTTTTGCGTAATGCAGTAGGTGGCATTGCGGAAATTATCAATGTGCCTGGTCTGGTGAACGTTGACTTTGAGGACGTGCGCACAGTGATGGGTGAAATGGGTAAAGCCATGATGGGTTCGGCTACGTCGTCAGGTGTTGATCGCGCGCGTATCGCAGCAGAAGAGGCAGTCGCTAGCCCACTGCTCGAAGGTGTTGAGCTCTCTGGTGCGCGTGGTGTGCTGGTAAATATCACAGCCAGCAATACACTGGGTCTCAAAGAATATAAAGATGTCATGAATACGATCCGCCAATACACGGCGGCTGAGGCCACCGTGATTTGTGGCGCAGTGTTCGATGAATCGATGGAAGATCGTTTGCGTGTGACCGTTGTAGCAACAGGCTTGGGTGCAATTGCAACTAAGGCACGAAAACCTGAGATGAAAGTCATCGAAACCATAGGCTTGCGCACAGGGACGGACAATTTTCACGTGTTTGATCCCGCCATGGGGCAAGTTGATTTGTCAGGTGTGGTATCCAGTGTGCGTGGCAGCATGCCCCGTAATAGCCAGGCAGATGCGATGGCTGCATCAGGTGTGGATAAATTCGATATTCCTGCCTTTTTGCGCCGTCAATCGGATTAAGTTGTCGTTTGACTGTTTGTTGTTGTGAACGGCATCACCAAGGAATGCCTCATCTTGGTGGTGTTTTGTTCAGGTGCCGCACTACAGGGCAGTGCGCAGGGTGCTCTCGGTGAGTGCTGCATGATAAAATCTGCAGTGATAATTTTTAAAGGCGTTGTTTAAAGACGTTTAAAGGCGAAGGGATGTTGAACTATTGAGATTTTGATAACCCTTAGCCTGCAGCATGGCAATTACTCTATCTCTTACTTTGCTTGATTCCGATTCACTATGTTGCGTCAGCGTACTCTGAAGACCATTGTTAAAACGACCGGCGTGGGGCTCCACTCGGGGGTCAAGGTCGCGCTGGTGTTGCGGCCTGCACCTGTGGATACCGGCGTAGTGTTTCGCCGCGTTGATTTAACGCCGCCGGTTGATTTGAAAGCAGACCCATGGGGTGTAGGCGACACCCGCATGGCTTCTTGTCTTGAAAAACAGGGGGCAAAGGTTGCAACAGTCGAGCATCTGATGTCTGCTCTTGCAGGTCTAGGCATTGATAACATTTATATCGATGTGGATGCAGCTGAATTGCCCATCATGGATGGTTCAGCAGCACCTTTCGTATTCTTGCTGCAGTCAGCTGGCATTGAAGAGCAAGCAGCGGCAAAAAAATTTATTCGCGTCAAAAAAGTGGTTGAGGTCAAAGAAGGTGACAAGTGGGCGCGACTCGCGCCCTTTGATGGTTTCAGCCTGGACTTTTCTATTGTATTTTCGCATCCAGCTGTTGCTCAGTCAGGCTCATCCGCGCATCTTGATTTTGCAGATCAATCTTATATGCGTGAAATATCCAGAGCGCGAACATTCGGGTTTATGCAAGATGTGGAAGCTCTGCGTGAGCAAGGGCTGGCTTTAGGTGGCAGCCTGGATAACGCGATTGTGATGGATGAGTACCGAGTTTTGAATCAGGACGGCTTGCGCTATGCAGATGAATTCGTCAAACACAAAATTCTCGATGCAGTGGGTGATTTGTACCTCATTGGTCACCCATTGCTCGCTGCATTTTCTGCGCATAAGTCAGGGCACGCACTCAACAATGCTCTGCTACGCGAATTGCTGAGCGATGAGACGGCATGGGAAGTGGTTACCTTTTTACGCGCTGAAGAAACCCCTATCAAGGTGATGGGGCTTTATCCGCAAGTGGCGCAGGCGGCTTGAACGCGCGGCTTTAAGGTTTTACATGTTCATCCTTAGGGTCATAGCGATTCTCGCTGCGATTGCCGTCATCGGTAGTCTGCTTGCTTGGGCAATAACGCGCAATCCACGCTATTTGCAATTTGCCGGACGTATCGCCAAAAGTGCACTGTTTGTTGCGTTAGCGATTTTGGTGCTGTTGGCGGCTGAACGTTTGCTTGTTTTGTAGTGCTTGCTAAAAAACTTACTTATTTACCGTGTGTAGCAAGCGTTCAACTGCTCGTTTGAGCGCTGAATTTTCCGGCAAGGATTGCGCCAGTGAGGCGAGGTCTGCCGTTTGCTTATTCCCGGGCATGCTAGGGCGTTGATGTGCGAGTGAGGTCAAGGCCACGGGAAGAGGGTGAACACTTACTCCGACCTCCGCTACCTTAACTGTGGATGCGCTTAATGCAAGGGCAATGCGTGGGCCAAGTTGCCTTACTTTGGCGGCAACCGCGCTGTTATCGGTGTGAATAAACAGCTTGCCTAGCTTGAAATTGGCTACCCGAGCATGCGAGGCTAGTGTGGCCGGCAAGACAGTTTTCAAGCTACGATCAAATGCCATTAGTCGTTCAGCATGCGCTGCTAAACGGGCTAATCCTTCGGTGGCAGTTAAATGTTCTTGCAGGCTTTTTGCCATTGCTTTGCAGATCGAGCTGAAGTGAAGGGTTTGTTATTATGCACCCTTGAAAAGGGAACGGCATGTAAAAAATAAAAAGCCTTGGAGTATGCTTTTGAATAATACCGACGGGCGATGATTGGTAGAGTGGAGGTATGAGCGCCATGCTAAAATCAACGTTTTGAATTTGTCGGCCAAAGGCTTAACCAAGCTGGCTGCGTACCTCTATGATCACCGGATTCCTCAGAAAAATTTTTGGCAGTCGTAATGATCGTTTGATCAAACAGTATCGGCAAACGGTTATCCAGATCAATGCATTGGAAAGTGGTTTGCAAGCGCTGGATGATGCGGCATTGCAAGCAAAAACCGATGAGTTTCGTCGTCGCCATGCTGACGGTGAAACACTGGATGCGCTCTTGCCAGAGGCCTTTGCCGTGGTGCGTGAAGCGAGTAGGCGCGTCTTGGGCATGCGGCACTTCGATATGCAAATGGTGGGTGGCATGGTGCTGCATTACGGCAAAATTGCTGAAATGCGCACCGGCGAAGGTAAAACGCTGACTGCCACATTGCCGGTGTATTTGAATGCCTTGTCCGGCAAGGGCGTGCATTTGGTCACGGTGAATGACTACCTGGCCAAGCGCGATGCCGAATGGA
>DIUK01000043.1:0-169 GCA_002422995.1 Rhodocyclaceae bacterium UBA6160 | reverse complement strand
TGCGCGACAACATGGTGTATTCCACCGGCGAGCGCGTGCAGCGCGGGTTGAATTTTGCGATTGTCGATGAAGTGGATTCCATTCTGATTGACGAAGCGCGTACGCCCTTGATTATTTCGGGGCAGGCCGAAGACCACACCGAGCTTTACGTGCGCATGAATGCCGTGCC
>DIUK01000020.1 GCA_002422995.1 Rhodocyclaceae bacterium UBA6160 | reverse complement strand
GGCTCGGGCAAGAGCACCTTGGTGAATTTGATCTGCCGTTTTTATGATGTCAGCGAAGGTGCGATTTTGATTGACGGCGTGGATATCCGTGCCTTGCCGGTGGCCGAATACCGGCGGCATATCGGCCTGGTGCTGCAAGAGCCGTTTCTTTTTTTCGGCACGATTGCCGACAACATCGCCTACGGCAAGCCCCAGGCGACACGATCAGAGATTGTTGCCGCAGCACGGGCAGCGCATGCGCATGAATTTATTCTGCGTCTGCCGCACGGTTACGACTCTTTGGTGGGCGAGCGCGGACAGGCTTTGTCAGGTGGGGAGCGGCAGCGTATTTCCATTGCGCGGGCGTTGTTGATCGACCCGAAAATTCTGATTCTGGACGAAGCGACTTCTGCCGTGGATACTGAAACCGAGCTGGAAATTCAAAGTGCGCTGGATAACCTGATCCGTGGCCGCACCACAATCGCCATTGCGCATCGCTTATCCACTTTGCGTACGGCAGATCGCCTGGTGGTGATGGATCACGGCAAGATCGTCGAGATCGGCCCGCATGATGAATTGCTCGCTAAACAAGCAGCCTACTGGCGGCTTTACACCGCACAAACCAAGCAACTGGATGCGTTGGAAGGGCGGGATGAAATGAACGATGTTCTAGGCGAGCGTTTGAGTGAATCTGTGGGTGCAGAAAGTTCAGAAGGTGCAGGAGTTGCCCCATGACAGATACGCATTCCTTCAATAGTCGGCTCGCCCGCAATGCGTTTGGTCAGTTGGTGTTTACTACCGCGCAAGGTGTGGTGTACGAAGGCGTTGTGCCAGTGCGCGCGTTTGCCTTGTCCGCGCCCGCTGAAGGTGTTGCGATAGTCGATCTGCACGGGCGCGAGCTGTGCTGGTTTGATCGGCTGGAGGATTGCCCGGCGTCTTTTCGCCCGCTGATAGAAGAGGCCTTGGCCGAGCGCGAATTCATGCCGGAAATCACCGCCATCCGCAAAGTCTCGACCTATGCCACACCCAGCCAATGGCAGGTGGCAACGAACCGCGGCGAGACCACGCTGACGTTGAAAACGGAAGACGACATCCGGCGTCTGGGCCCACAAAGCCTGCTGATCGCCGACAGCCACGGCTTGCAGTTCTTGATCCGCGACCGCACGGCGCTGGATAAAACCAGCCAACACTTTTTGAGCCGGTTTTTGTAAGCTGGAACTTTGCTGTGGTTCATTTTTGATTGCTGACACGAGATGAGTGCATATCAACACTTGACCAGCGCCGTGTCACCAGCGCCGACTTTTAGGCGATCTGGTTTAGTGAGTTATTGGCATTGAGTGCGGTTAAGGCATCTTCCGGGGTGAGTATGCGAAACAAGCTGCGCAAGCGCGCCCGCTTCGCCAAAATCAGCAAGGCTTTATCGCCTGTGATGAGCCAATCCGCAGCGCCAGCAAGTGCTGCTTCCAAAAATTTCTGATCATCGCGATCTTTACACAGTGGCAAAACGGTTTGGCTGGTTCGGGTCACCTGGCTAACGCGTGGCGCAAACCCTGGTGCTTGCTGTGTCGCCAAGGCGAGCCGTGCTGCTTCTGTTGTTGCTGGCATGACGCAATGTATGTGCGCGTAATACGCAGCATAAGCGGCAGTTTGCTTTTCCTGCGGTAAGGCGAATAGCGGATAGTTCAGTACGCGTTTGAATTCTGCGAGACAGTCTTCGCTAGTGAGGGCAAGCCAAACGCCTGTTTCGATTTGCGCGCGCAAGGGCGCAAACCGGCTATCAGCAAAAACGTAGAGCGAGACTAAAACGTTGGTGTCCAGCACTACCCGCAGAGCGGGTTGGGTGCTGGACGAGTTTGCTGTTTGTTGTGTCAAGCTTTTTTAAGTGTATCCAGTCGTAATTTGGCGTAGCTGCCGGGGGCGTCTTCCAGTATCTTTAACTTGCCTTTGGCCGGATCGCGTGCGGGCACTTGTTCGGCATTCAATTGCGTAATCCAGGCTTGCCAGTCATTCCACCAGGAGCCTTCGTGTTTTTCAGCGCCGCTAAACCATTCGTCGGCGCTTTTAGGTAAAACTTTTTTCTTGCCGCTGGTTTTGCCCTCATTCGTCCAGTAGCCATACTTGCCGGCGCTTGGCGGGTTAACAATACCGGCGATGTGCCCTGAACCGCCGAGCACAAAGCGCACTGGGCCGCTGAACAAGCCCGCGCCGAGGTAGGTGCTCTTCCACGGCGCAATGTGGTCTTCAATGGTGGAAATAAAGTAGCTGGGCGTGGTGATTTTGGTGAGGTCGATCGGTGTATCGAGCAAGGTGATGCCGCCCGGTTCCTTGAGCAGATTGTTCAAGTACATGTTGCGCAGATATTCACTGTGCATCGCGTAGGGCATGCGGGTGGAGTCGGAATTCCAGTACAGCAGATCAAACGGGAAAGGTTGCTTGCCTAGCAAATAGTTATTCACGACAAATGACCAGATCAAGTCATTTGCGCGCAGCATGTTGAATGATCCGGCCATTTCGCTGCCATCCAGGTAGCCGCGTGCCTGCATTTTTTTCTCTAGTGAGCTGAGCTGTTTGTCATCAATGAATACGCCCAGATCGCCCGGCTCGGAAAAATCCAGCATGGTGACAAAGAAGGTGGCAGAAACAATGCGCGGGTCTTTTTTAGCCACCATATAACCCATAGTGGAGGCAAGTAAAGTGCCGCCAAGACAATAGCCGATAAGGTTAATTTCTTTTTCGCCCGTTTGCTTGCAAACGGTATCAATAGCAGCGAGCGAGCCTTCTTTGAGATAGCTGGAAAAGTCTTTTTCTGCCAGGCGTTCGTCTGGGTTGACCCAGGAAATGACGAATACGCTATGCCCTTGATCCGTAGCCCATTTGATGAATGAGTTAGCGGGGCGAAGGTCAAGAATGTAATATTTGTTGATCCAGGGTGGAATAATCAGCAGGGGACGTTTGAACTGCTGTGGGGTCGTGGGTTCAAACTGCAAGAGTTGAATAAGCTCGTTCTGAAACACCACTTTGCCCGGCGTGGAGGCGACATTTTCGCCCAGCTTGAAGGCTTCGGGGTCCGCCATTTTGATGCGTAACTGACCATCACCTGCTTCAATGTCACGAAGCAGATTGTTAAAGCCATTGAGCAGATTTTGCCCATGCGTGTCGAGCGTTTCACGCACAACAGCGGGGTTGGTCAGTGCGAAATTCGAGGGCGATAAGGCATCTACAAATTGGTGGGTGAAAAAATTTACTTTCTGTTGGTCGCGGGCATCCAGGCCTTCAACGTTATTTACCGTTTCATAAATATGGCGTGCGGTTACGAGATAGCTTTGCTTGATAAAGTCGAACAGAAAACTTTCATCCCATTGCGCATCCTTAAAGCGGTTATCGCCTTTTGGGGGCGTGGCAAGTGGCTGGGTTTCGCTGCCCATGGCGCGCAGCATGGCCTGCTGCCACAAGGAAAAATAATCCCACGCCAGGTTTAGTTGCGCCTGGGCCAGTTTTTGCGGGTTGGAAATTATTTTTGCAAACATGTCGGTAAATGCATGCA
This sequence comes from Rhodocyclaceae bacterium UBA6160, assembly GCA_002422995.1. Lineage (GTDB taxonomy): Bacteria > Pseudomonadota > Gammaproteobacteria > Burkholderiales > Rhodocyclaceae > Rugosibacter. Next base: position 3,948 of record DIUK01000020.1, on the reverse strand, counting down.
AAACGCCTACGTCATCGGTGGGTGGCGTGATGCCCTTTTCCATCTGGCGTTGCAAGTGTTCAGTGATTAATCTGGTTGCACGCTGGGCAACATCTGCGTAAATGTCGGCGAGATTTTTTTGATCAATCGGAGAGGTGTTTTCTGTTGTTTTGGGAGCTTGATTGGCCATGTATTTCTCCTAGCTGATAAATCGTATGGTCTTGTGGGCGTCATCGCGTTGGTTGGTGTCGATGCGCTGCATTTTTCCGCCATGCACCAGATAGTTCAGGTGGGCAATGGCTTCGCCCATGGCGAACATTGTTTGATGGGCGTCGTTGAACTCGCGTTCAAACAAGGCGGGAATGATTTCTGCTGCGTTGTGTGCCTTGCCTTTGCAGGCGTTGAGCAAAATTTCGCAACGCTCGGTATGGTGCTGATGCAAGGCTGTAACTCGTCCATGCAGACCGCGAAAAGGTCTGCCGTGCGAGGGTAGTACCAGCGTGTCTGCGGGGAGTGCTAGAAATTTATCAATGGAATCCAGAAACAGCTTGAGCGGATTGGCATAGGGGTTGGCCGGATGCACCGAGATATTGGTCGAAATGCGTGGCAATAACATGTCGCCGGAAATCAGCACGTGCAGTTCTTCGCAATACAGGCTCATGTGTTCTGCCGCATGGCCATAACCGACGATGGTACGCCACTCGTGGGCACCAATGCGCAGGACCTCATTGTCAAATAGCTGGATATAACTGGAGGGTAAGCTGGGCACGCCGTCTTTGTAGGAATTGCCGCGTTTTTCAAACGCAGCGGCATGTTCCTGCCCCATGCCGTGACGCACGAAAAAATCAATCAGGTCTGTGGTTGAAAATGGCGAGACGCCCGCGTTGATCAGCTTGGCCGTGAGATAGTCGCCTTGGGACATCCACAGCGCTGCACCGGTTTTTTCTTCCAGCCAACGGGCATTGCCAACGTGATCGGGATGCAGGTGAGTAACGATGGCGCGCGTAAGTTGGCGGTCGGCGAGTAGCTTGCCCCATGCTTGGTGCACGTCAGGCGTGGCAATGCCGGTGTCTACTATGGCATAACCTGGTTTAGCCCCGGGATGTTGACCATCAGCCAGCAGCCAAAGGTTGATGTGATTCAAGGCAAAGGGCAACGGCATGCAAATCCACTCTATGCCAGGCAAAATGGTAGTCGCTGTGCCTGCCTCAGGCGAGCTGTCGTGCGTGTAAGTTAGGGGTGCGTTCATGGGGTGGTTACAGAGTGGTGCATGTGGTTTTGTGATTCTGTCCTGCTATAGTGTTTATGGTATTAAAAAATCAAAAAATGCTGTTAGGTGGATAAATCTACATCACTATTTTCTGTATCTCGGTTTGATTCTGCAGATAGAGAATAATTAAACTCATTGTTTGTCATGTTAGCGGATTTTGACGGGAGGCACATTGCTGCAAATCAGCAGGGTCTGTTCGTTCCCGAATCGTCACCGAATCAATTAAGGAGTAGCCAGGATGGTAGGACTCGACTTTGCGTTAGGCGAAGATATTGACACCTTGCGCGACGCGGTATGGCAGTTTGCGCAAAAGGAAATCGCCCCGCGCGCGGCGCAGATTGATAAAGACAATCTTTTCCCGGCGGATCTGTGGTGCAAGCTCGGCGACATGGGCTTATTGGGCATGAGCGTGGAAGAAGCTTATGGTGGCACGGGCATGGGGTATCTGGCGCACATTGTGGCGATGGAAGAAATATCGCGCGCCTCGGCCTCGGTTGGCCTCTCGTATGGCGCGCATTCCAACTTGTGCGTGAATCAATTGCGGCGCAATGGCACGGACGCACAGAAGAAGGCGTATCTGCCCAAGCTGATTTCCGGCGAACATGTGGGCGCTTTGGCGATGTCCGAGCCCAATGCCGGGTCGGACGTGGTGTCCATGACATTAAAAGCTGAAAACAAGGGCGACCACTTTGTTTTGAATGGCTCGAAAATGTGGATTACCAATGGCGGCGACGCGGATGTGCTAATTGTGTATGCCAAAACCAATGCTTCGGCAGGCGCCAAAGGCATTACTGCGTTCATCATCGAAAAAGGCTTGGCCGGTTTTAGCGCTGGCTTGCATCTGGACAAGCTGGGCATGCGTGGTTCTAATACTTTTCCGTTGTTTTTCGACCATTGCGCAGTGCCGCTGGGCAATGTGCTGGGGCAAGTCGGTGAAGGCGTAAAAGTGTTGATGAGCGGCCTGGATTACGAACGCGCGGTGCTCTCAGGCGGGCCTTTGGGGATCATGGCGGCGTGCATGGATGTGGTGCTGCCGTATTTGCATGAGCGAAAACAGTTTGGTCAGGCCATTGGCGAGTTTCAACTCATGCAAGGCAAGCTCGCGGACATGTACACCACCTGGCAGGCTACGCGAGCTTATGTGTATGCCGTTGGCCGCCGTTGCGACAGCTTGGTGAATGCCAGTGCCGAAGAAGCCAGGTCCTTGCGCAAGGAAGCGGCAGGGGCGATTTTGTATGCGGCTGAAAAAGCCACCTGGATGGCGGGTGAGGCGATACAAGTGCTGGGCGGCAATGGTTACATCAATGACTACCCGGCGGGGCGCTTGTGGCGGGACGCCAAGTTGTATGAAATCGGTGCGGGCACATCTGAAATTCGGCGGGCATTGATTGGCCGGGAATTGTTTAATGAAACGCGCTGAGAGGTGAAGCGTCTTTTGCTTCTTTTGCTTAGAGAGCGAGATCATGAAAATGAAATTGCCGATAGATTTCTGGTTTGACTTTTCTTCGCCTTATTCTTATCTGGCAGCGGAAAAAATTGATGCGCTGGCTGCGCGGTATGGGTGCTCGGTTACTTGGCATCCTATTTTGCTGGGGGCTATTTTCCAGGTGACGCAAGCAGCACCCTTGGTCGCTTTGCCGTTAAAAGGCGATTACAGTGTGCGTGACTTTGCGCGCTCGGCAAGATTTTTGGATTTGCCCTTTCAGATGCCATCCCGCTTTCCTTTGCCTACACAAGTAGCCGCAAGGGCGTATTACTGGTTGGCAGCACAGGACGTGCCTGATGCAACTGATATTGCCCATCAATTTGCACGTATGGTGTTTCGTGCGTTATTTGTGGACAACCGTGATATTTCAGAGGCCGCCGTGGTCGAGGCGATTGCGCAGCAGGCCGGCTTGGATGCGGTGACTTTGGCGCAGGCAGTGACAACGCCAGAAATTAAAGCGCGGCTGAAAGACGAAAATGATCGGGCGATTGCTGAAGGTGTGTGTGGTGCGCCATTTTTTAAAATTGATCACGAGCCGTTTTGGGGTGTTGATCGTCTGCCACAACTTGAACGTTGGTTAGCTACTGGGGGTTTTTAGTGTCGGTTATTCAATCCGCAATCAATATACGTAGCGAAGAATTCAAGACCAATGCTACGGCCATGCAGGCGTTAATTGACGACTTGCAGGAAAAGTCGGCGCTGGTGATACGGGGCGGTTCAGAGGCTGCGCGAGCAAAGCATCTGGCGCGCGGCAAACTGTTGGTGCGGGATCGCATTGATGCATTGATCGATGCGGGGTCGGCATTTTTAGAGCTATCCACGCTGGCGGCTTATGGCTTGTATGGCACGGATGGCGGCGATGGGGAGATTGCCTCAGCCGGCGTAATCACCGGCATTGGCCGCGTGCGTGGTGTGGAGTGCATGATCGTGGCGAATGACGCAACCGTCAAAGGGGGCACGTATTACCCGCTGACCGTGAAAAAACATTTGCGTGCGCAGGAAATCGCCCAGCAAAATCGCCTGCCGTGCATTTATCTGGTCGATTCGGGTGGTGCATTTTTGCCCGCGCAAGATGAGGTGTTCCCCGACCGGGACCATTTCGGCCGCATTTTTTTCAATCAGGCCACCATGAGCGCGCAAGGCATTCCGCAAATTGCCGTGGTCATGGGCTCTTGCACGGCGGGCGGGGCGTATGTGCCGGCGATGAGCGATG